>JAYTTG010000442.1:0-4059 GCA_043745175.1 Microbacteriaceae bacterium | reverse complement strand
TGACCGACCAGTCCAAGGACTTCGCGGCATCCTGTCTCAAGAACACTGGGCCGGCTCTCAAATTCATCGATACGCAGAGCACCGTGCACGATCTCGATATGCTGCGCGCCGTCGTGGGGGACACGAAGCTCAACTACCTCGGCTACTCCTACGGCAGCGACATCGGCATGTACTATGCCGATCGCTTCGCGAAGAAGGTCGGCCACGTGGTGCTGGACGGTTCCACCGACTCGACCCTGTCGATCTTCGATATCAATCTCACGCAGTCCACCGGCTTCGAAAACGCTCTCAAGGCCTATCTCGCGGACTGCCCGTCGACGAAGGGCTGTCCGTTTCCGGGGTCGGTAGACGACAGCCTCGCGAAGATCTCCGCGCTGTATGACCGGCTCACCGTCACTCCGATCGATGCCCCCGACGGTCGGGTGCTCGACCAGAACCTGCTCGACACTGCCATCAATTCCGCGCTCTATGACAAATCGTCGTGGCATTATCTCAGCGATATGTTCAGCGAGATCAAGAAGGGCACCACCGATACCGCGTTCGTGCTCGCGGACTCTTATAACGGCCGCAATGCCAACGGCAGCTACAAGGACAATTCGCTCGAAGCGTTCATCGCGATCGGATGCCTCGATTATCCGACCGTGACGGATCCGGCCGTGATTGCGCGGGAGAACGCCCAGTTGATTCAGGCCGCACCCACCCTGACCCGCGCCACAGTGATCGGTGATGTGACGTGCGAGAACTGGCCGTTCCACAACCGCGAGGCGCCGCCTGCGGTGACCGGAGCCAGCGCGGCGCCAATCCTTATCCTCTCCTCAACCGGTGACCCGGCGACGCCGTACCAGTGGGGCGTCGCGCTGTCGAAGCAGCTTGAGAGCGCCCACCTCGTCACGCGCCACGGAGAGGGCCACACGGCGTACAACCGCGGCATCCCGTGCATCGACAACACCGTTGATCGGTACTTCGTATCGGGCACCGTTCCAAAGAAGGACCCGGATTGCACGGGATGACGCTCGACCCTCGTTTGTGCATAATTGCAGAGAGTGCAAGAATGACACCATGACACTCGATCACGCCAAGGCGGGGCTCCGCGAGCGCAAACGTCTCGCCACGGCTCGTGCGATCGAGGTGGCGGCAATCACCCTGGTCGCCGACAAGGGCCTCGACAAGGTGACCGTCGACGAGATCAGTCGCGTCGCCGACGTCTCTCCGCGCACGTTTTTCAATTATTTCGCATCGAAGGAGTCCGCGCTCGTCGGCGCGACGCCCGAGGCTCCGACCTCGGATGCCATTTCCGCCTACGTGAACGCCTCGGGCGGCACCGTATTCGACGGGCTCGGCGCGCTGCTCGCCGCCGCTACCGAGGGCACTTCCAACGATACGGAGCTAATGCTCAAGCGGCGCAGTCTGCTCAAGGACTACCCCCAGCTGTTCGCGATGCGCATGGCGGCGATGCGTGAATTTGAGGATCGGGTGCGCGAGATCGTGGCGCTGCGTCTGGTAGCGGATGACCCGGCTCTCGCCACGGATTCCGACCTGCTGCTGAGCCGCTCCCGCCTCATCACGAACGTGGCATTCGGTGCCATGAAGCACGCGTGGGTCAGCTGGGCCGACAAAGAAGGTGGCACCTCGCTGAGCGAGAAGCTCAAGGATTCCTTCGACGAACTGGGTCGCATCCTCGCGCCGGTGCGCACTGACTGATCGGCTAAGCTTTCAAGCGTTGCCCGCGAGGAATCGTGTGCACGCCGCCTTAGCTCAGTCGGTAGAGCATCTCACTCGTAATGAGAAGGTCGTCAGTTCGATTCTGACAGGCGGCTCCACACAAAGTGTTGGTTCAAGGCGTGTCATTGCAGGAACGAAGAGCTGGGCGCAGAACGTGAAAAGCCCGCCCCTGGGTGTGTCGAATTGGTGCAGAAGCTGTACCGTCGCCCGCTTCACCAGCGCCTTGCTCGAACGGTAGAAAGAGCGTTCTATTGGGGTAGTTCATCTGTGGTGCACCCGATCTTCCGGGCGCACCCCGGACAGGGCGTGGTGCACCGAGCAACAGGGAGAGAGAAAATGACCACCATCGCAATCATCGGCGCCGGCGCAGGATTGGGCCTTGCTGTCGCACGTCGCTTCGGCCGTGAAGGCTTCAGCGTAGCTCTGATCGCCCGTAACCAAACCCGTGTCGACAACCTGGCCGCAACCCTCGCCGCGGAAGGGATCGGCGCGAAAGGGTTCATCGCGAACGTTCGAGACGCTGACTCCTTGACCGGCGCTCTCAGCCTGGCAGCGGAGCAGCTCGGCCCGATCGAAGTGCTGCAGTACAGCCCGTTGCCAGCCAAAGAGTTCATGAGGCCGGTTCTGGAAACCGTCGCTGAGGATCTCGTTGGTCCGGTGGAATTCTCAATTTACGGACCCGTCACCGCCGCACACCAGGTGATCCCCGGTATGCGCTCTCTCGGTCGAGGGACCTTGCTCTTCATCAACGGGGCCAGTGCCGTGCGCCCGGGTGCCACCGTCACGGGAACTTCGATCGCTTTCGCCGGAGAGAGCGCCTATGCGCAACTGCTTCATGACGCTCTTGCCCCCGAAGGAATCCACGTCGCTCAATTGATAATCCCGCGAGGGATCGGTGGCGGAGAGCCCTCGCACGAGCCGGATGCTCTCGCGGAGACCTTATGGACGATCCACACCAACAGGAACGAATTTCGAACCTACGTCGCCCCGCTCGTCTAGGGTCCGCGCCCGGAGCAGGTCCTGCCGTTTTCCCTCACCACTCGTTTCACCAACAGGAGCGCACGCGTCCCGATATAGACGACTGCCAGTGACTACTGCCAGTGAACATAGCCGAAGACGATTGCCCTCCCATCGTCGACGCCGTCGAATGTGATACCCTATGGGGGTATAGCGGAAAGGCTGCGACATGGTGGGATACACCGCAAACAAAGATGATCTTCTCAAAAGGCTTCGGCGGGCTGAGGGCCAGGTGCGGGGAATCCAGCGAATGGTCGATTCAGACAGCTACTGCATCGATATCCTCACGCAGGTTTCCGCTGCGACGAAGGCCCTCGAAAATGTCGCTCTCGCGCTGCTCGATGATCATCTCGCGCACTGCGTTGCGGAGGCCGCGCGTGAGGGGGGCTCTGTCGCAGACGACAAAATCCGGGAAGCCTCTGCAGCAATCGCGCGCCTCGTTCGATCCTGACGTCGAATCCCCACGTCCAACCAACCACGCAGAAAAGAGAATTGCCGTGTGCAACTCCACCCCCTCAACGACTGACCTCGGTTTGACCGACAAGAACCACGCCTGCACCTGCGGCTCCAACGATCACAGTGGTACACCCTCCGACGCAGGAGCGGCGAAGACGGAAGGCACAGTCCGCGAGCATTACCTGGTCGAAGGCATGACCTGTAGTCACTGCGTTGCGAGTGTCACCGAAGAGCTCTCCGCGGTGGACGGCGTCGAGAGTGTAAGCGTGGATCTGCACGCGGGCGGCACCTCCCGCGTCATGGTTGTCAGCTCTCAGCCGGTGCCGGTTGGCGATGTTCGCGCCGCAATCATCGAAGCCGGATACTCGCTGGTCACGGTATAGCTATGGCAGAGACCGACGTTGAACTAGAGATCGGCGGGATGACCTGCGCGTCCTGCGCAACCCGCATCGAACGCAAATTGAACCGGCTTGATGGCGTGGAGGCGACCGTAAACTACGCGACGGAAAAAGCTCGCGTCAAGAGTTCGAGCACGGTCGACATCCAGGCTCTGATTGCGGCAGTTGCATCGGCGGGCTATACCGCGACCGCACCGCTGCCGCCCGAGGCACCGAGCCTCGACATTCCGACGTCGAAACCCGACGAGGTTGTTGTCCTGCGTACCCGACTCCTCATCTCCGCCGCGCTCGGGGTCCCGGTCGCGCTCCTCTCCATGATTCCTGCGCTCCAGTTCACCAACTGGCAGTGGCTCGCGCTCACCCTCGCTGCTCCTGTCGCGGTCTGGGGAGCGTTGCCGTTCCACCGGGCCGCCTGGGTCAACGCCCGGCACGGGGCCACGACCATGGACACTCTCGTCAGCGTCGG
>JAYTTG010000441.1:0-4103 GCA_043745175.1 Microbacteriaceae bacterium | reverse complement strand
ATGGGGCTTGCCCCGCTCATCGTCGAGCAGGTGATGCGCGTCATCAGCGAGATCCGTAACCAGGGAACGACGGTATTGCTGGTCGAGCAAAATGCTCGCGCGGCTCTCAAGATCACCGATCGCGCCTACGTCATCGAAGGCGGAGTGACGACGATCGAGGGACGTGCGACCGACCTGATAAACGATCCGCGCATTATTGATGCCTACCTCGGGGCATGAGTACGTCGGGGATTCAACTCGAGCTGACGGCCGAGGATGAGGCGAAGCTCGGCGGTGAGCACGGGCCAGGAGTTGCCATGGCCATGCGGCTGGTTGTGGCACTGGCCCGGATATCTCAGGCCCAACGGCTGATCGACATAGAGTCCGCGCACATCGATGGATGCCTTTATCACGGGCAGGCGGGCCTCGACTTCGTGGAGAAGCTGGTGGGGCTCGGTGCGCGCGTCGCCGTTCCGACCACCCTTAACGTCGCTTCTCTCGACCTGCTGCATCCGGGTCTGGTTCGACTCTTGCCAGCGGAATCCCGAGCGGCACGGCGGTTGATGGACGCCTATGTCGCGATCGGCGCCCGTGCGACATGGACCTGCGCGCCCTACCAGCTGGCCGGGCGACCGACCGCGGGCACGGATATTGCCTGGGCGGAATCTAACGCCATCGTCTTCGCGAATTCAGCCCTTGGCGCCCGAACCGCCAGGTACGGCGATTTTGTGGATGTCTGCGCTGCTGTCACCGGGCGTGCGCCGTTCGCCGGTCTTCACGTAATCGAGAACCGCGTTCCAACCATCGAGCTGGACTGTTCCAGCATCCCCGACCGCGTTCTCGACAGCCCTGCGGCCTGGGCAGCACTCGGTTTCGCCGTCGGCCGTCGGGTGGGTGAGGAGGTGGCCATTCTCACCGGTATTACGCCGAGCCTGGTCGACGAGGATCGTCTGAAGGCGCTCGGCGCAACCGCTGCGTCAAGCGGAGGCGTCGCCCTGTTCCACGTGGCCGGTGCCACTCCCGAAGCGATTGACGCCGCCAATTCGTGGCCCCCGCCGGGCATCCGATGCGAAGAGGTCACGGCGGAGACCCTGCGTGCCGCGCGCGACGAACTGAGCACGGCCGCGGTCGGCGATCGGCTTGATGCAGTCTCGCTCGGCACCCCGCACTTCTCGCTTACCGAGTTTGCGGAACTCGCGGCGGCGCTGCGCGATGGAGAGTCGTTCGCGCCATCCTGCACGGTCTGGATATCCACCTCGCGCGAGGTACTCGGCCTGGCTCGGGACAACGGGCATGCCCAAATATGTGAGCAGGCGGGGGCAAAGCTGATCGTCGACACCTGCACCTATCTCGTACCGGTCCTCTCTGAGACGGTACGAACCGCGATGACAACCTCCGGAAAGTGGGCGTGGTACGCCCCAGCGAACATGCAGATCGACGTTGCGTTTGGCACCCTCGCCGAATGTATCGCCTCGGCTCGCAGCGGGCGGGTGACCCGCGATGACTCGGCCTGGAGTTGATTGGGTGGCCGGCGAGATGCTGTGTGCGGGCGACGGTGCTGGCGAGATTCTGTGGCTCGACGAACCACTATCGTTTTGGGGCGGCACCGACCTGCACTCGGCCATCGTCACCGACATCCATCATCCCCAGCACGGGATTTCACTCGCCGGCCGGGTGATGGTGATGGATGCCTCGCGAGGGTCGAGCTCGTCTTCGAGCGTGCTCGCCGAGCAGATTCGCGCGGGCGTCGCGCCGTCCGCAATCCTGCTTGCCTCGAGGGACGCAATCGTGACACTCGGCGCGTTGGCCGCGGCCGAGGTGTACGGCATCAGGCTACCGATCCTGCTGCTTGACGCCAACGCGATGGCGGACTTGCCACGCAGCGGCACGGTCGTAGTTTCGAGTGGCCCGGGTGGATCATCCGTTTCCTGGTGCTGACGACACAACTGTCGTCGCATGTCATCGCGCCCCTGAATACCGCTCACCCGCGGGGATCTCGACGGCGATTCGGTTGCCGGCCTGTGCGAGCGGGCAGGCCCAGGCCGGGTCGTATGCGCATGAGGGGTTGTAGGCGAAGTTGAAGTCAAGCACGAGTGAATCGAGCGCGGCACCCGGGCCGAGGTCTGCCCCCTTGATCGTGTCGAGGAGGTAGCGGCCGCCGCCGTAAGTGCCTCCGGGGCGCCCGGCGAGGGCGTCCTTCACCGGCACAAAGAGGCCGCCGCCGTAGCTGCCGAGCTTCCAGATATCGAGGGAACCGACCCCGGGAACTTCAGCGACGCCGATCAGGTCGAACGGCACGATTCCGTCGGTTCCGGTCTCGAAGTCCAGGTGCCGGGATTCAGCTGGAGTGACTTCGACCTCGAAGCGCCAGTCCGGGTCGTAGGACGTGGTCGATAAGCCGGTGAAAACCGTGAGGTCGCCGGGTAGCAGCGGAGTTGACGGATGCGTCGCGAACAGCCGATCGCGCCCGCGACGCCAGAGGTCGTGTGCGGCGAAAAGGTCCGTCGCCGCGCGTACCTCCGCGTAGAGGGCGAAGATCTGACGCCGCCAATCGGCAACCTGCAAAGCGGTGATCATCGCACCCCACTCGACCACTTGCTGGAGGTGAAAGTGGCGCTCATGAGGCATTGACCTTCCAGGTGGGGGCGAGAGAGCGGATGCGGGCGCAGCGCCACTGCCAGAATGCCCAGTAGCCCACCCAGAGCAAGGGCGCAATCGTGCCAGCCTCAAAGACGAGTTGATCGCGATACAGCGTGCGTCCACCGGGCGCGGGTGCGATGGCGATCGAGTGCTGCCATTTCGTCACGAGGGCGAGCGGGCCGCTGAGTCCGCGGCCGGTGTCCACCTGCACGCGCACGTCGTCGCTTCTTTCAGGATAGGAGATGCCGATCACCTGTTCGCCGATTGGCACCAATCCGAAGCTCGAGATTGTCACCGGATGCTCACCGGCCGACCAGGTGGCGGGAAACCCACCAGGCTCGAGGGACTCGAAGGTCGAGAAGGGCGCTGAGACCTGCTGCATACCGCGGGGGGAGCGCACGGCATTCCAGGCGGCATCCGGGGGGCAGTCGAGCACGAGCTTGAGGAGGATTCGCATCGCTCAAGTCTGCCATCGGCGCCTGAAGGAATTCAGGTTGCGCGGGTAGCGTTGCCCAGAGCAAATACCGCTGACAAGAACCCACACTGCTTCCAGGAGGAATCATGACCCAGGCAATTCTCAATGGCGTCGTCATCGCCGACGCTCCCCAGGACGACCTCATCAAGATCGAAGGCAACTGGTACTTCCCGCCGTCGAGTGTCAACAGTGAATTTCTCGTCGATAGTAAGACCCCGTACACCTGCCCATGGAAGGGTGAATGCCAGTATTTCAGCGTGAAAAACGGGGACGCCCTGCTGCAGGATCGTGCCTGGAGCTACCCGCACCCCTACGAGACCGCCTTCGCCCGCACAGATGGCAAGGACTTCAGCAACTACGTCGCCTTCTGGAAAGAAGTCACGGTCGGCTAGAGTCCTGCGTTTTGGGAAGTGGTCGACGATGGATGGCGGCCCAATGGACGGGGTGGTCAGCGGGGCGGTTCGGAGGAGTTGCGCTCCCGGTGGGCCCGAACCTTTGCCCGGTTGCCGCAGCGCTGCATGGAACACCACCGGCGGTTGTTGGAGCGCGACTCGTCGTAAAACACGAGCGTGCAGTCCGCTGCCGCGCATTCCCGGACGCGGTCGGTCGGGTTCGCCGCGAATAATTCGACGGCCTCCCTCGCCAGAACGGACAGCGCCTGGCTTGCCTTGGCGCGGGAACGCCCAGCCTGCCGGGTGCCGCCGATCAGCGACGGCGCGATGTCGGGTGTCGCGGCGAAGAGGTTGATCACGTCCACGTCATCCGAAAGGATTTCGTCGCCGCGACTGCGCGCGATGGCGGCTCGCGCGAGGGAACCGCGCAGGGCACGCGCGTCAACCAGGTCGCGGTCGGCGGCACCGTCGACGACTTCGGGAAACCGCCCGATCAACCAGGCTGTGAGATCGGATGCCGTGTGCATGGTGTCGCAGTCCGAATCATCCATCGCGCCCGTGTAGGCGAAGTCGATCGAAAGCGACCCGGAGTCGAACCACCAGGTGCGGCCGTCGCT
>JAYTTG010000440.1:0-4106 GCA_043745175.1 Microbacteriaceae bacterium | reverse complement strand
TGTAGGCATTGTCGTGGGCGATCACGGCATTGCCCGCCGCCATCGCCTCCACGAGTGACGGGTTCGTGCCGCCAACCGTGTGGCCGTGCAGGTAGGCCGAGGCGTGAAAGCGGATCGCGGCAAGCTCGGCGGGGTCGTAGATTCCGCCAGGGAAGACCACCTCATCACTGGCGGCATCCATGACCGCGCGGTGGTAGTCATCCGTATCTGGCGTGTATGTGCCGAGGACGACCAGCGTGTGGTCGCGGTGCTCTGCCGAGAACCCCTGCACGAGTTCGAGGATCGAGTTCTCGGGAATCGGCCGACAGATCAACGTGAGGTAGTTACCGGGCACCAAACCGTGAGCGATGACCGGTGCGGTCGGTGCCGCGTAGACCGCGTTCGCGCCGTAGGTGATGGTGGTGAGTTTGGAGCGGCGAGCGCGGGTGGCGAGATACTCCTCGATCACGGGGTGGTCGGCGATGAGGTCGTTGCCCACCCAGCAAGCGATGCGCTCGTTGGTCCAGAGGATGCCCTGCTTGACCTTGCCCCAGCGAGCACGCGACCATTCGATGCCGTCCATGTTGATCACGTTCGGTATGCGCTTGATGCGCTGGAGCACGTTGAATACCGCGGTGTTGTAGCCAAAGGTCAGGCACACGTCACGGAACTTTGCGGCGTGCCAAATGGACTTGAGGTCGAACAGTGAGGTCCCGAGCCAGCCTTCGCGGGCGACCGGGATATTGACCCGCTCGAGCCCGTTCCAGATGTCTTCCCACGCGTTACCGGAGCGCGAGACCTGGCAGTATATGACCACGCGCCAGCCCTGGTCGCGCAGAAAGAGCCCCACGTTTTCGGCCGCAGTTTCGAAGCCGCCGTAGTTGGCAGGCACGCCGTGTGTACCGAGGATGCGAACGGTACGAACGTCGGTGACGTCGGCTTTTCGGGAACTCATGTGGGTCTGCGACTCCAGTCTGTCTCGGCAGCTGTCGGGCACAGCGGCCGGTATCGTCAACATTGACGGGAGAAATGCAGTCTACGCGAGCGATCTATTCTGCGAAGCTCCCCATAATGAGGGGGTGACTCGGGGTCCACTGTAGTGTTTGCTGGTTCTCTATCCACCCTCGAAATACCAGGAGCACCCGATGGCGAACGAGAAGCCCGGAACTCCGTCAAAAGACCCGGCCAAGGTCAACGGCGCGAGCCCCTGGACGACGCGTCGAAAGACGGTCATCGGCATCATCGCCGGAATCATCGTCATTGCGATAATCACCGTGGCCGTGATCGTCTCGACGGCCCGCCACTCGACCTCGACCACACCTTCGGGATCGAGCACGCCGTCGGCATCGAGCACCGGCAGCTCAAACCCTGCACCGAGCGCCAGCGGAACGCCGTCCGCAACTCCCTCAGCCGTCCCATCGGCTTCGCCCACATCTGCTCCGATCGGCGGGGCCGGCACCATCAAGCCGGGGCTCACAGCGCAGATCACCAAGTTTGAAGCGGTGGATGGTGTAGCCAAGACCCCAGGCGAGACCTCCGGGCCGTCGGTGCGTTTCACCGTGACCATCACTAACGCCGGGTCATCGGCCGAGTCGCTCGCCACCACGGTTGTTACCGTCTACTACGGAGCCGACAGCACGCCGGCACTCCAGCTGAGCGAGCCGGGCGGGACGGACATGCCCGCGAGTGTTGCGGGCAACACAACGGCGACAGGCATCTACATCTTCACGATCCCGGTGGACCAGCGGAACAATGTTCGACTGGAGGTCGATTATTCGGTCAAGGTGCCGCCCCTGGTGTTCCAGGGAGCGCTCCCGCTGTAGGCCGTTGCCTCCGTCACCCTGGCCGCCCTGGCCGCCCTGGCCGCCCTGGCCGAGCCTTGCGCCTGCCCTCGCCGATACGTCGGCGTGAAGTACTGCCGACTTGCAGACCGTCCCGGCCAACTCGCTGGCCGCCACTCGGATTAACGCAGTGGTCTGAGGCCGGGAGATCATCGCCAATACGGCTCATGTCGGAGGCAACGTCAGCAAGGATCGGCTGCAGGCACGAACGAGGTGTCGTACGACGGGAGTAAGAGTCGTCTGAGGCGGCAGCTTCATCACACTGAACGGAAGTCGAAGCCCCGGATTCAGCTGGGGCGACATAAACACCACGGCGGAGTTGGCCGCTCACGGCACGGATGCCACTGTCGTGCGGCTGGCAGATTGCCGCGGTGACAACGACAGCTTGATCACCAGCGGCGGTGTCGTGTTCACCACGGGACACTCGTACCAGAGCCAACGGGTGGGCGGGTCCTCCATCAATGCTCGATCGTTTACCGGGCAGAACAGGGACTTCGACCGTTGATTCGAACGCCCCGTACGTGCTCTACCCCGCGGAGTTTACGACGGTCATCGGCACAGTTCAGCAGGGTCTCTCGCGCATTCTCAGAGACGCACCGACCAAGCGCGGACCCGGGGTCACAGGCGGAAGCTGGCGGTTCGCACCGCGTCGTACTGGGCCAGCACCGCGCGGATCAGCTGGCTGCCTAATATTGACCAGAACAACGAACTGCCGACGTAATGCAACCTCCGGAACAGGGCCCTCGTTCGCACGACGACCGGGTCGTCTCGATTCGGGCAGCGGCCATCCGTCGGCCGGGTCGACTCCGGCCTCGCTGCCGGGTCGGTGCGCGCCGACTGCGTGAGGGTGACCGCCGACAGCCCGTCGTACTGTTACCGCCTCCGCGAGTCGAGTGGCACCGCAAAAAGCAAGCTCTCGGGTCCAGTCGGCAAAACCACTCAGTCGCTCGGGGAGACCACCCCGGTGAACGCCGCCGCTTGCACGGGCGTGCCGAGGAATGTCGCGGGGGCCGTGGCGGGCGACTCGAACATGCTGTCGCGGTACACCTGCTCGTCGAGTGGCAGTACCGTCAGCACGAAACAGGCCTGCTCCGACAACGCGACGGGCGCGGAAACGAGGTTCACAACCATGACCGCGAGCAACAAGATGATCAGCTTCGACAACAGCGGGAGAATGACCGTCAACTCGAGCACAGGCGACAAGTTGCCCTGCCTGACCGGCGCCAGGGCCGCTTGGTCGGTGCACAACACAGCGATGAGGAGGTCTCTAGCCCGGCGCACTATAACGACGGCAATAGGCACCAGGCGGGCGGCACCCTCGTACCGCAGGGAACGCACCTCTGCGGAGACGGAGACCTGGTCGCATCGGGCAACACCAGGTACGCCAGCGGCCTCTGAGGCTCCGTGAAGATCAGCGGGGATACGGTACCGTATCGCACCAAGATCGTGAACGCAGGCTGGTCAAGGTGGGCACCTACCGCACTGCCCTCACGCGTGTGGTCCCAGGCGGCCGGGGATCTGCTCTCGACCAGCGGCGGAACGTCTGTCGCTGGCGCCGCAGAGCCGGCCGTGTGCACCCTGGCGGCATCCGACTCGACGGCAGGTCTGCAAACCGCGGGGTGCGTTGGGATCGAGACCACGTCTCACGCTCGGCCACGAACGCCCGGGCCGCAGTCGGTTACGACCTCGTCTCGGCGGGCACGGTGAACCGGTACACGACGCCGAAGAGCCTCACTGGGGCTCGAATACGGTCGATAAGGTCGTTTTACTCCCGACACCCCCCCCTTCGGGGGTGGAATATGGGCTTTTCGGGAGACATGGTTCTCGGCTACGATCTGCTATGTCGGCAGACTCCCGAAAGCTGCCACATACCCGATAGAGGACACAATGGGTCAACCCAACCCTGTGTCGACGCGCGGCCGCGTTCTCGCCGTAGCGACGACCTTCGCCGTAATCGCTGCTCTTCTCACATCCGTGTCGCCCGCGGTAGCCGATACGGCTCCACCCGTGGCATCCGACCCGTCGACGGTCTCGTCGGACGCCTTGGCCACGCCCCAGATCAACGGGGTCGTATGGAGCCAAGCGATCGTCGGCAGCGTTGCGTACGTGGCCGGCAACTTCACCTCCGCCCGGCCCTACGGCTCGGCCGCTGGCACGAACGAGACGCCGCGCTCCTACTTTCTCGCGTACGACGTGACGACCGGCGTGCTGCTGTCGTGGTCGCCGACGCTGAATGGCCAGGTGCGACAGATCGCCGTCTCTCCCGACAAGACGCGTCTCTACGCG
>JAYTTG010000439.1:0-4115 GCA_043745175.1 Microbacteriaceae bacterium | reverse complement strand
GCACGGCCGAAAAAATCGCGCCCGATTCATTTTTACCAATCGCCGTCATGCCCTGGCCAACCCGCGTAAAGCGCAACATGAACCACGCGAGAGCTGCAGCTACAACGCCAAGCACGAAGGTCAATGGGATGCCTGCGACGGCCGAGGTGTATAGCGGCGTGATCATCCCGGCATTTTGAGAGACGTACACGGTGGTCGCGCCGCTGACCACGAGGGCGGCGGCTTGGAAAATTCCGAATGTGCCCAACGTCAGGGCGAACGAGGGAACCTGAGCGAAGGCCACGATGACGCCGTTCACCGCTCCAAACAGCGTGACCATGAGGAGGACGACCAGCGGAGAGACCGCCCCAAGCGGCCCAAGCGTCAGTGCAAGCAGGATTGCGCCCAACAGCGTGATGGACGCATTGGAAAGATCGATTGAACCGATGTTGAGCACGAGTGCTTGGCCAAGCGCGACAAGCAGAATCGGGGCAGCGGATGACGCAACAATGGTCAATCCACCCCCGCCGAGAAACGCCGGGGTGAGGATTGCCACGACAAGGAACATCGCGATGAAGATGACGGCTGGCCCACCGGCCCGCCAGAATTTGCCGGCGCGAAGGAAAAGTCGCGCCCGACCCTGTTTTGTGATGTCTACAGATGGTTCCGTTGCGGCAATCGTCGAAGTCATATGACTCACACCATCTTTTCTAGAAGATCGAGGGTCGAGGGGTCGTCAATCGCGACGTCGTAGACGCCCGAGATGACTCCGTCACGCATCACGACGATGTCATCGCCCATTTCCAGGGCCTCTTCCAGAGTGTCAGCGAGAAGAAGCACCGCTGTTCCGTTCTTGCATGCGGCTTTGATCTGTTCGTTCACTGTCTGGGCCGCTCCAGGGTCGAGCCCGCGAAGCGGATGATCCAGCACCAACACCCGAAGTTTCGGATTGCTCAGCCACTTTGCCAAGACCACTTTTTGTTGGTTGCCTCCCGAAAATCGATCCAGTTCTTGATTCACGTCATTGGGGCGAACATCGAGGGTGTCGAACCACCCCTGGGCGATCTTGTTCTGAGCCCAGGGTCGGATAAAAGGGCCAAACGCTGCGGCGCCGGGGTGAACGAGCGTCAGGTTCTCGGCGGCCGAGAATCCACCGACCATCCCCTCGACTTTGCGCTCCGATGGCACGTAGGCAACGCCATGCTTGACAGCTTTGTGTATGCGCCAATTCCTCGCGGCAACACCATTGATATGGAGAGAACCCGAGTCGAATTTCTCGGCTCCGAAAATCGCCCGGCAGAATTCTTCGCGGCCGGATCCACTCGTCCCGAGAATTGCCGTGACCCGACCAGGGTGCACCGAGAGTGAAAGGCCAGAGAAATGACCTTTGCGTGAGAGCGATCGCACCTCGAGCGCTGGGGTCTCCGCCCGGTCGAGGGCACGGTGTTCGCGAACGACCGAATGCGACTCACGACCAACCATGAGCTTGAAGAGCTCGTCTTCCGTCACATCCGACGTGGCTCGGTCAGCAACCTTTTCGCCATTGCGCATGACGATAACGCGGTCGCAGATGCGCATAATCTCGCCAAGCCGATGCGAAACGAAGATAACCGAACCGAAGCCTTTCAGTTTGCGGATCTCGCGCTCGAGAATCTGCGTTTCGCCACGTTCGAGCAGGGAGGTTGGCTCATCCAGAATCACCAGGGGCGAGGCGCCCTCTGAGGTTCTTACCCGGATGGCACGTGCGATTTCCACCATCTGCCGGTCGACGAAAGAGAGATCTCCGACCCGTGTCTTCGGGTTGAGCTTTGACCCGATAATGGCGAGTGTCTCTTCCGCAGACTTGTAAAGGTTGCTCCAGCGAAGAAGTCCAAATCGTGTCGCGGCGGTGCCCCCGGAGGAGTTGTTCATGGCGATGTTCTCGGCAACGGTGAGATTGGTGAACAGCGACTGTTCCTGATGCACTACGCCGATTCCCGCGCCAACGGAGTCGCGAGGGGTCCGAAACTTTACTTCGTTTCCGTTGACCTCGATCGTGCCGCCATCCGGCTGATAGATCCCGGTCAGGATCTTGATGAGAGTTGACTTGCCCGCACCGTTCTCCCCGATGAGACCGACGACCTCACCGCGGTGAATTTCGAGGGAAATTCCTTTCACTGCGCTGAGGGAGCCGAAGCTCTTATTCACATCGACGAGACGAATTGTTGGCGTTGTCGTCTCGACAGCTTGATTCGTCATTTTGCGATCCTTAATCTGCCACGCTGCGACCAGGCGGCGGCCACGATAGCAGCGACGAGGATAGCGCCAGAAAGAGCTGACTGATAGTTCGGACTGACACCCGCGAGGATGAGGCCATTGTTCAAAACAGTGAGCAACAGCACGCCGATTGCGGTCTGCAGCATTCCGCCCTTGCCGCCGCTGAGGGCTGTGCCGCCAATGACCACAGCCGGGATGGTGATGAAGAGGTAGCCCGAACCTACATTGTTAGATACTGCGCCCAATTGCATCGCCGCCAGGATTCCCGCGAGAGCGCTCATCGCGCCGGCGATGATGAAGATGGCCACTTTGTACTTATTGACGGGCATCCCGTTCGAGCGGGCGATTTCTTCGTTGTTTCCGATCGCGAGGGTGGCTCGGCCAAAAATGGTGGAACGCAAAACAAGTGTCGCCACGATGAGCAGCACCGCTGCCAGCCAGACCACATTGGGGAAAACGAAAGCGATGTGCGACACCCACGTTGTGAGGGCGTCATTTGTGAGGGAAGGCAATGCATCCGTGCCGTAGAGGATCGTGGCGATCCCGAGTCCGATGAACCACATTCCGAAGGTGACGATGAACGAGGGCAACTTGATCCGGGTCAGGATCAGGCCGTTTGCCGCTCCGAGAGCGATGCCGATTGCTATCGCCGCCACCCACGCCCAAATACCGAGATCATGACCGCCGCGGCTGTTTGCTGAGAGCAAGACGAAGACAACGCCGGCTGAGCCCATCACGCCCTCAACCGAGAGGTCGATGGAGCCGATGAGGATGACGAAGGTTGCTCCAACACCAATGATCAAGGGCAAACTCGCCTGGCTCAGGATGTTCTGGAGGTTGACCAGCGTGGCGAAGCGTGGGTTCAACACGGAGAAGATTGCGATCAGAACAAGCAGTGCGCCGATCAGGGCAAGTGGCTCTCCCATGCCTCTGAACCGCAGACGCCGTGAATTTGTCTCTTCGTGTAAACGAATCGCGGTGGTGTCGGTAGTCATCGCATCGTGCTCCGCTTTGAGCGTGGTGTCCATGTGCTGCGCCTTCTGAAAATTCAGCTGTGTTCTCAACCTGCTGGGTCTGGCCGCAGCGAGTGAACGCTGCGGCCAGATGGATGTTTCGAGTTACTTGAATTCCGGCTTGATGACTTCAGGTCCACCGGCAACGAGTGGGACCGGCTCGGTGTTCCACGGACCTGTCTTCACGAGCTCGTCAACCCAGCCCTCGACGTTATTGTCCCACTTCAGGAATTCGTCGATGTTTGCGGGCGTGACGCAGCTGATCTTGAACATGCTGTCGCGCTTCTCGGCAGGAAGCTTGCTCGGGTCGATCGCGCCGGTTGCTGCAAGGTAGGCAGTGTAGAGGCCGATGGCAGACGCCATGTAGCCGCGGTGGAACGTCTCGCCGACAATCGCGCCATTACCTTCATTGGCCTTCATGGCTGCAATGGTTGGCGGGTAAAGACCATCAGAAACGAACTTGACCTTGTCGAGCATTCCGGCCTCTTTGAACGCCTGCATTGCACCAATTTGCATGCCGTCATCCGCAGTCCACACTCCCTTGATCTGGTCGCCGTACTTGGCAATCAGGTCTTTCGAGTTCTTGTAGGCGACCTGCGGGTCCCAGTTGGATGGGCGCACGTCGAGAAGCTGCACGTTCGGGTAGTTGGTGAGTTCCTCTTTCAAGCCGGCGACGCGCGTCTGGCTGGTGGTCGAGTCCTGCACGCCAGGAAGAGCAATGATGCCGCCCTTTTCGCCGATTGCCGTGCTGAGCGCTTTGGTCGTGCATTTGCCGGAGTCAATACCGGAGTGCTTCTGGAAAGCGACGAAGTTGTTGCCCACGTCCTGAGGCTTGAGGTTGTCGGGCTTGTTCCACCAAATGGTGAC
>JAYTTG010000438.1:0-4117 GCA_043745175.1 Microbacteriaceae bacterium | reverse complement strand
AGATCGCGTGCCATGTCGGGTGCCCCTTGTCAGGTTCCAGCGATATTGGGAACAGACGCACTCGATCGCCTGTGTTACTGGAGTGCTAATCGGTAACTTTAGGGGCTAATGTGACCCGTTGGCAACCGCCCAGTTCGGCCGGACTACTTCTCGTCTCGCCTCGTGAGTTTCTTCTTGATCGGTTCGATCACCCGACGTTCCAGGTCATGCTGGGCATCCTGCAGCCGAATCGAGGCCTCGGCTGCACGACGACCGATCGCTGTGCCGGCCTCGGTCGGATGCTGCAGCGTCTCGGCTGCGCGTCGAAACGGCTCCGGCACTTGCACGCCCGACCACGCCGCGAACACCGTCGAGCCGTCGTCAATGCCCCCGTCAAAGTCCGCACTCAGGAACGGAATGAGCCAATCCTCGAGTTCTTCGAGTGGGCTGGTGTCGAGGCTGTAGTAACGGTGCTGTCCCTCTTCGCGAACTGTCACCAGTTTGTGGTCGCGCAGCACCTTGAGGTGCTTCGACACCGTCGGCTGGCTCAGGCCAAGCTTTTCGACGATCTCGCCAACACTGATTTCACCCCTGTCGGCTCGGCCGTGTGTAGCGTTGGACGCCGTGTAGCGGTCGAGCAGCACCTGCAACAGGTCCCGTCGGGTTGCATCTGCAACCACGTCAAAGATGTCAGCCATCATGACAGGCTACCGGGCGGGGCAATGGGGCACCATGATGACCTGGCGCGAGGGTATCGATGGCCGTTAGACCCGTTGGATGCGCCGATTACGTACGCCGGGCCATCGGCTCATTCGCTGATTTCGTGTCGACATGCTCCCAACGCTTCGCCATCGGCATCTTCTTCCCGCTCGTTGTGGTGTTCATGGCGCTCTTCAGGCTGCCCTCGCGCGGACCCGCACTTCTGGCCAGTCGCTCATGCAGGCACAAACGCTAAATGGGTGACTGGCGATGCGCCGTTGTGCCTCTCAGCCCGCCGCGAGCTCTCTCGCCCGGGCCAGCGCCGCTGCTGTCGCCCGATCGAAAACCGCCGACAGGTCGGCCTTCTCCAGCTCCCAGATGGCGCGCTCGGTGGTGCCCTTGGGGCTAGTCACCCGGCGACGCAACTCCGCGGGTTCTTCCCCGGATGCCTCGAGCAATTCGGCAGCCCCGAGGAAGGTGCCGTTCACCATTGTCGCGGCCTCCTGCCAGGTGAAGCCGAGCGCGACCGCCGTCTTGGTCAACTGCTCGATCAGGTAGAAGACATAGGCGGGGCCCGATCCAGAAATCGTGCTGAGCGCATCGATCTTCGACTCGGTAATCTCGAGCACTTGGCCGACAGTATCGAACAGGGTGAGCGTGAGCGCGACATCCTCCGGCGTCGCGCGCGATCCGGGGCTGACGCCGGTCACTCCCCTGCCGACGAGGGCAGGCGTGTTCGGCATCGCCCGCAGCACGACCTGCGAGACGAGCGCCTCCATGGTGGCGGTAGTCACCCCGGCCGCAACGCTCACGACGATCGCGTCTGCGGCAAGCGCCGGGCCGATCTCCCGCAGCAGGTCGGGCACCATCGCGGGCTTGACCCCGATGAGCACGATTCGGGCCCCAGCGACCGCGGTGAGATTCGCACCAGGATCGTTCTCGAGAGCAGAGGAGGTCACGGCATCCGATCGCAGCTCCGCCGCCTTTGCCTCGGTGCGATTGGTGACGCGGATGCCGCCCTCGACGGTGACCGAAGGGGAGAGCAGTCCATTGAGGATCGCGCCGCCCATCGATCCGGCTCCGAGAATGGCGATGGTCGGAAGGGTGCTCATCCCCTCATCCTAGGATTGACAGCATGGGCACCGACCGCATGAGAACTGAAGCCACTCCATGAGCACCGAGGGCAGCAAAAAGGCGATTGTCGCGGCAATGCTCGCGAACCTGGGCATCGCCATTGCCAAGTTCATCGCGTGGGGGCTTTCCGGATCGAGCTCGATGCTGGGCGAGGGCGTTCATTCGCTCGCCGATACCGGCAACCAGATCCTGCTGTTGCGCGGTGGATCCGTCTCGAAGAAAAAGCCGGATGCCGGGCATCCCTTTGGATTCGGCCGTGAACGCTACGTCTACGCCTTCGTCGTCTCGATCATCCTGTTCAGCGTTGGTGGTGTCTTCTCGCTCTATGAGGGCGTAGACAAAATCCAGCATCCGCATGAACTCGAGAACTCCTGGATCCCGGTCGCCGTGCTTCTGGTCGCGATGGTGCTGGAAAGCTTCTCGTTGCGTACCGCAGTGCGCGAGTCCAATCGTGTTCGCGGAAAGGACAGTTGGATCGCGTTCATCCGCCACGCCAAGGCACCCGAGCTGCCGGTGGTGCTTCTCGAAGATGTCGCGGCCCTCACCGGCCTGCTGTTCGCCTTTGTCGGCGTCGTGCTCTCGATCGTCACCGGTGACGCAGTGTGGGATGCGATCGGCACCATCTGCATCGGAGTGCTGCTCGTGCTGGTGGCCATCGTGCTCGGCATCGAGACAAAGAGCCTGTTGGTGGGCGAGGGTGCGACCGCCGACGACACCGTGCGGATACGCGATGCGATCAACGCCGATTCCGACGTCGAGTCCCTCATCCACATGAAAACCCTCTACCTCGGTCCGGAAGAGTTGCTCGTGGCCGCGAAGGTCGCCTTTCCCACGAAGATGAAACTCGCCGAGGTCGCAGCCGCGATCAACTCGCTCGAAGCCCGCGTGCGCGCAGAAGTGCCGATCGCCCGGGTCATCTACATCGAGCCTGACGTGTATGTTGCACCCGGGGAGGGCAACCCCTCGACCGAGGCGATCATCATTCGAGCGGCGGACTGAGGTTGCCTCTCGCGCTCGTGCTGCGGCACCTCGACATCGCACATCTCGGTAATTTGGAGGCGGTGCTCCGTGATCACGGCTACGACATCCGCTATCTGGATGTCACAACGGAGTCCCCCCGCGATCATCCCGAGCCCGACCTCGTCGTGGTACTCGGTGGCAACATGGGCGCATACGAGAAAGATGCACATCCCTTCCTTGTGGGCGAGCTGGCGTACCTCCGCGACCGGCTCGCCGCGGAACGCCCCACCCTCGGCATCTGCCTAGGGGCCCAACTGATCGCGGAGGCTCTCGGGGAAACAGTGCGGAAGGGCAAGACCGTTGAGATCGGATTTCGCGATGTGACGCCCACCGAGGCTGGTCTCGACTCGCCGCTGCGGCACGTCGCCGGCGTGCCGATGATGCAGTGGCACGGCGACACCTTTGCACTGCCGAGCGGGGCGATTCGGCTCGCCAGTTCCGGCGCCTACAGCAACGAAGCCTTCGCGCTCGGCTACTACGCGCTCGCCGTGCAGTTCCACCCGGAACTCACCGCGGAGATGTACGAGACCTGGATTGTCGACGGCCTCGACGAACTCGCGGCGCTCGCGATCGAACCCGATGACCTGCGCCGGGATGCTCTCGCCAATGGGCCTGCGATGCAGGCAGCATCCGTCGCCATGTTCACGGAGTGGCTGGGGGCGCTGTAGTGGCTCTTCAACCGCGTTTCGTCTCGAAAAAGTTGCGAAGCAGGGCCGCGCACTCTGTCTCTTCGACCCCGCCGTAGACCTCGACGCGGTGCGGCATCCGTCGGTCACGCAACAGGTCGTAGACCGATCCGGCCGCTCCCGCCTTGGCGTCCCAAGCCCCGAAGACGACCACCGGGACTCGCGCCGCCAGAATCGCACCGGCGCACATCGCGCAGGGTTCGAGGGTCACGACGAGAGTCGTGTAGGAGAGACGCCAGTCACCGGTGGCGGTCGCCGCGGCCTGCAGCGCGAGAATCTCGGCGTGGGCGGTGGGGTCCTGGCGCAGCTCACGCTCATTGCGTCCCGCGCCGATAACAGCTCCGGATGCGTCGAGCACGAGCGCCGCGACGGGAACGTCGGCATGTTCGAGAGCCTGCCTTGCGCTCGCGACTGCCTCGAGCATCCGCTGGCGATAGAGAGCCGGAATGACTGTCATCACCCACCTCCCGCTCGGATAACCAGATCACTCATTGGGCTACATTGAGCCTATGCGAGTCCACGTAGCCGACCACCCGCTCATCACTCACAAGCTCACCGTGCTGCGTGACAAGAGGACGCCGTCGCCCACTTTCCGGGCC
>JAYTTG010000437.1:0-4121 GCA_043745175.1 Microbacteriaceae bacterium | reverse complement strand
GCGAGGCCAGGCCACCCGGCCAGACATCCTCATCCACGTACCAGTCCCCCAGTCCGGCGCGGTCAGTACGGCGATGACGGAACCAGCCGTCGTCAAGTACGAAGCGTTCGACACCGAGAAGCTCGGCGCGGTCCGCAAGTTCGACGAGGCTGTGCAGGTTGTGATCGAAGTACACCGCCTCCCAGGTGTTGAGGACCACGGGCCGCGCGGTGGCGGGATGTGTTGCCCGTGACCGAAGCCAGCGGTGGAAGGTGTCCGTTACCCCATCGAGGCCGCGCGCCGAGTAAGAGGCATAGGTCCAAGGCGTCTCGTAGGATTCCCCCGCAGCGAGAACGATTTCGCCCGCTCCGAGGAGCTCGGCATTACTGATCAGGGCGGGACCGGTGGGCGTTTTCTCCACGGAAGTGACGCGGTTACCGCTGAAGCCGAAGTGAGTCGCCCAGACCGAGCCGGAGCGGTTACCGAATCCCCTGGTACCGACCGCCGTGAAGAGCGACGAGTCGTGACCGGTGCGACCGTGACGGTATTCACGCAGCCAGGTGCCCTGGCGCAGGGATTGGCGCTGGGGATGCTGCTCCCGACACCAGCGGCCCGTGAGGTCGAGGATCTCCGACGCTCCGAGTCCGGTAGGAAGGGCAGTGCTGAGGGACTGCAGGGTGAAGTGGTCATCGCCGTCGTTGCGCAACGTGCTGCGAAGCCGCAGCATGCCGTCCGGCGATAGCTGAATATCGAGCGAGAGAACGAGGCCAGCGGCGGCATCCGTCATCGTGATCTCGTGACCTTCCACACCGAGATCGCGCGACGCCGTGGTGACCAGGGCCGGCGAAAAAGCCCGTCCCCCGGAGCGATAGCCTTCGAGAGCGGGGCGGCCACGCCACCCACTGGATGCCTGCGGCACCAATTCCTGCACGGACGGGCGGTCCAGCGCGGAGTGCGCCACCGGGCCCGCAGGTACCCAGTCCGGGATCGACTCGCCGAGATCCGCGCCCCAGTGCACGATCACCGGAGTCGGCCAAGAGAGGTCGAGCACGAAAGCGGATCCCCCACCTCGCAGGTTGACGATGTCATTCACGCGACTGTTTCGCGCACCACGGCGACTCCACCGGAAGCGACGGTCAGAGTGCCGTCCGTCGCCGCTCCGGTGAGAAGGTCCACCCCGTCCACTGTCACGACCCCCTCGGCACTTCCATGGTTGATGGCGAACAACCAGGTGCGGTTTCCATCGGATCGGCGCATGATCTCCACGTCGTCGCCGCTCTTCTGCGGAACAGGAATGCTCGATGCGGTGAGGATTTCGGTCAGGAGCTCGCGCGCGCCGGCCGGCGTGAGCGAGGTGCCAACGTAGTAGACCGTTCCCGTGCCGACGCGATTGCGAGTGATCGCCGGTGACCCCGCGGTCGGCCCGCCAGCGAATTCGGCAAGTACCTCCGAGGTGAGGGGGCGGCCGAGTTCGCTGAACACGCGACCCGAGCCGTACCGGGTGAGTTCCACTTCTTCGCCCTCGTGCAGTGGATAAAACTCCTCGATGCGAGTACCGGTCATCGAAAGCAAGGCCCCCGGGTATCCACCGAGGCGGATGTGATCGTCTTCATCGACGATTCCCGACTGGTACGTAATGACGACGCTGCCGCCGTTCTCTGCGAACGATCTCAGGGTGTCGGCTCCGGCATCCGTCAGCAGGTACTGCATTGGTACGACCACGAGACTGTAGCTCGAGAGGTCGTCGGTAGACCGGCGGAAGTCCGTCGTCACCCCGAGACGGTAAAACGCATCGTGCCAGAGGCGCGTCTCGTTGAGCAGGCTCGCGTCGATCGTGGGATGCGAATCCAGCTCGCTCGCCCAGCGGGCATCCGTGTCGTGAATGATCGCGACGGCCGATCCGCACACGTGGGAGCCGACAATCTCGGCAATCGCGGCGAGGTCGGCGCCCAGCTCGACCACCTCACGCCAGACCCGGGAATCGGTGCCGGCATGGGGAAGCAGCGCCGAGTGGAACTTTTCCGACCCGGCTTTCGCGGCACGCCACTGGAAGAACAGGGCCGCATCCGCACCGCGAGCGATGTGCTGCAACGAGTTGCGTCGCAGTTCGCCCGGCCGCTTGGCGATGTTGCGCGGCTGCCAGTTGACGGCAGATGTGGAGTGCTCCATCAGTACCCACGGCCCCCCGGAGGCAAGCCCGCGCACGAAGTCGGCGCCCATCGCGAGCTCCTGGAAGTTGCGCGGATCCTCCGCGACAAGATAGTGGTCGTTTGAGACCAGATCCACATGGTCCGCCCACGCCCAGTAATCGATCGGCCGGTCGAGGCCCATGGAGAAGCCCATGAAGTTGGTGGTCACCGGAAGGGGAGAATGAGCGCGGAGAATATCGGCCTCAGCCCGGTAGCAGTCGAGCAACTCATCGGACGAGAACCGTGCGAAGTCGAGCACCTGGGTCGGGTTGACAAAAGTGCCGGATTGCCGCGGCGGAGTGATCTCGTCGAACCGGTAATAGTGCTGAGACCAGAAAGCGGTGCCCCACGCTTCATTGAGCGCGTCGATGTCGTCGTATTTGCGTTCAAGCCAGCGCTGGAACGCAGCCCCCGAGACCTCGCAGTAGCAGGGGTGGTTGTGGCAGCCGTACTCGTTGTGCACATGCCACATGACCACTGCCGGATGCGACGCATACCGTTTCGCAATCTCCGTGGTCAGCGCGGCCGCCGCCCGCCGGTATTCCGGGCTCGAGGCACAGAACGCCTGGCGGGATCCGTAGCCGAGTCGCACACCGGTCGCGGTGACCGGCAGCGACTGCGGGTATCGGTGGGAGAACCACGGCGGCGGGGATGCACTCGCGTTGGCGAGGTCAACCCGGATACCGGACTCCTGCAGCAGCTCGAGCACGTCGTCAAGCCAGCCGAATTCGTATCGGCCTTCGGACGGCTCGAGCAGTGCCCAGCTGAAGATGCCAACACTCACGAGATTGACCCCCGCGACCTTCATCAGGGCCACGTCTTCCTGCCAGACCGATGGGTGCCACTGTTCGGGGTTGTAGTCGCCTCCGAAGCCGAACGCGGGAGTGCCGTCAGCGCTGAGTCGTGAAGAGAGGGAAAGCATCTTTATCCTTTGCTTGCCCCGAGCGTGAGCCCGGCGACGAACTGGCGCTGGAGGGCCAGATAGATGATCAGCGTGGGAATGACCGTGATGATCGCCCCGGCTGCGAGCAGGTTGTAGTTGGACAGGAACTGCCCCTGGAGATTGTTGAGCCCCGTGGTAACCGGCAACTTACTTCCACTTTGGATGAAGAGCAGTGGCCAAAAGAAGTCGTTGTAGATCCAGATGATCTCCAGGGTTCCGAGTGCTGCGAGGGCCGGACGGGTCAACGGCATGATGATCGAACGGTACTGGCGCCACACGCCCGCGCCGTCCACGAAGGCAGCCTCTGTCATGTCCTGCGGCAGCGCTTTCATGTAGTTCGACAGCACGAACGTGCAAAACCCGACCTGGAATGCCGTATCGACCGCGATGACAGCAAAGTAGGTGTTCAAGAGATTTCCGGAATCGCTGACGCTGTAGGGCAGTTCGAAATGCTTGAACATCTCGAACAGCGGGGCGGCGAGCACCTGGGGCGGAAGGAGGTTTCCTGCCGTAAACATGATCAACAGGGTGATGTTGAACTTCCAGCTGAAGCGGCTCACCGCGAAGGCCATCATCGACGCGAAGAGTAGCGTCAGGATCACGCTGGGAATCACGATGATCGCCGAATTGGTGAAGAGAGTCGCGAAGCCGCCCTGATTCCACGCCGTGATGAAATTCTGGAAGTTGAAGGAACCGCCGAAGCTGAAGTAGCCGAATTTGTCGGTGTCGGCCTTCGGTCGAAGGGCAGTAAAGACCGCCCAACCCAGCGGGATCAGCCACAGGATCGCCATGACAATCAGAAAGAGATGGATGCCGTATCGAGGGCGTTGCATCGATCCGACCCTGGTGGGTTTGCCTGATTTCGGGTTCACTGTCGCCTGTCGAGCGCTGACCGAGGACATTCAGACCTCCTTCTTGAAGGTGCGACTGAGGTAGATGATAATGGGCACAAGCGAGACGACCAGCAGGATCGCGGCGAGAGCCGAGCCGACCCCGATGACCTGCCCCTC
>JAYTTG010000436.1:0-4126 GCA_043745175.1 Microbacteriaceae bacterium | reverse complement strand
AGCTCACCTGGGAAGAGGCGCTCGCGGTGTTCGGACCGACAACGGAATAGGTCACTCCGTCGAGGGCGGCCGCGGCCTTCTTGCCTCCTCCGAGTTCGACGTCGGTGTACGGGTTGTTGAGCTGCTTCGGCACGAACGCGATGCTGAAGCCCTGTGAGCTTCCGCCAGACGTAGGTGTGCTTCCGGCTGCACAGCCCGCGAGTGCCATGACAGCTGCCGTGGTGACTGCGGAAATCGCCAGGATCCGGCGAGCGGTCACGGACCTACCTTGCCTTAGCTGCGATAACTTCATTGTTTTTCCTTTCCTCAGAGAATCGCCGCCGGGTGCTCGGCGCCGAATTGGTCAAGCCGCGGCTACGTCGTGTAGCGAAGCACGATTTCTGCGCCCCTCACCAGCGCGCCGGAAGCTCCTGCTGACGCTCGGTGCGATGACGGACAGAACGAGAAGAGACCCGGTCACGATGGTGAGAACGGTGTCGGGAAGGCCTGCGAGCTGCAGGGAGTAGTTAACGGTGCGGATGATGAGAACGCCTGCGACGACACCGACGATGCCGCCGGATCCACCGAAGATCGAGACGCCCCCAAGCAACACCGCGGCGACGACGCTGAGTTCCAGCCCGCTCACACTGTCGCTCTGTGCGCTCGAATAGCGCAGAACCCAGAAGATGCCGGCGAATGCCGAGATTCCTCCGCTCGCGACAAAGAGCCAGAATTTGGACACGTTCACTCGGATGCCCACGAAGCGGGCCGCCTCCTTACTGAAACCGAGTGCGAATAGACCGCGACCGAAGGGGGTGAAGTGCAGGAGCACCCCGAAGACGATGACCACGATCGCGACGAAGATCATGAAGGTCGGGATGCCGGTTGCTCCGATTGTCGAGGTGGCGAACGACGTGAGTTCGGTGGGGAAATCGGCGACCGCGTTATCTCCGATGACGACGAGCGCAAGTCCGCGAAAAAGGGCGAGTGTTCCGATGGTGACGGCGAGGGCTGGTAGTCCGATCATCGTGATCAGGATGCCGTTGACGGCACCGCAAAGCAGGCCGACAATGACGCAGGCGACGAAGACACACCAGATGTTCCAGTGCGCATCGTGGAACAAGACGCCCATCACGGTGGCGGAGAGACCCGCAATACTTGCGACGGAGAGGTCGATCTCTCCGGTGATGATGATGAGCGCCATCGGCATCGCCATGAGCAGGATCGGCACGGCGTCGATGAGCAGGAAGCTCACCGTGGCCACTCCGGCGAAGTACGGAACGAACACGCTCGCGATGACCACGATCAGCAGCAGGGCGTAGACGGTGTTCGCGTTACGACCGAAGAACAGCCCATGAGCATTACTCCTGGCCTTCACCGGTCGGACGGTGGCATTCGTCGTGACGTCGTTAGACATTGCGGGCCTCGCTCACTCGCAGTTTCCGAGCGGTTCGAATGGACAGGATCCGGTCGAGCAGAATTGCCGCGATGATCAGCACGCCGACGACAGCTTGCTGCCAGAACTTGCTCACGTTGAGCGCGGCGAGTGCGCCGGTCATCGTGGTGAGAAGCACTGCGCCGATCGCGGCGCCGGTGACCGTGCCGCTGCCGCCGAAGATCGCAACGCCACCAACGACGACCGCCGCCACAATCTGCAGCTCGAATCCGGTGCCAGTGTCGGCACCGACCGAGTTGAATCGCGAGGCGTAGAGAACGCCGGCGAGGCCGGTGAGGGCGCCGCTGGCGATGAACGCCCCGACGACCCGAACCTTGACTGCGATGCCGAACAAGCGGGCGGCATCCCTGTCGGATCCGATCGCGTAAAGGTCGCGGCCGACGCGTGTGCCGAACATGAAGACGGCGGCGAGTGTCACCACGATGAGCGCGGCAATCGCGAACAGTGGGATTCCCCACAGCGTCTGTACAGAGAGGTTGCCGAAGGCGCGCGGCTCATTGCCGATGAAGTATTGCGTGCTTCCGGCCCAGGCGTTGTTGATGCCCCGGAAGATGTAGAGAGTTCCGAGTGTGATGACGAGCGACGGGACACCGGCGATGGTCACGACCAGCCCGTTGACTGCACCGAGCACCGCACCGAGCGCGATGCCGAGGAGAAAGACCAGCGGGATCGGGATGGCAGGGAAGGCGTGGAATAGCGATCCGGTGCCGAAAGCCGAGAGCCCGAGGATCGAACCGATCGAGAGGTCGACGTTGTTGGTGATGACCACTATAGCTAGGCCCACCGCCATGATCACGAAGATGGTCGAGTTGAGCAGGAGGTCCTTGACCCCCTGTGCCGCGAGGAATCGTGGGTTGACGACTGCGGTCACGATGACCAATGCAGAGAGGGCGGCGAACACCGAGAACTCACGGGACACGAAGATGCGTCCGAATGCGCGCCCGGCGACGGCCTTCTCGATGGGAGGGGCACTCGGGGTGTGGCTCATGCGGCACTATCCGGTGCTGCGCTTGCGGCAAGCATGATGGCTTCGGCCGTCGCTTCAGCGCGCGAGAGTCGAGCGGAGATCCGCCCCTCGTGCATAACGAGGATCGTGTCGGCCATTCCGAGCACCTCCGGCAGCTCCGACGAGATCATCAGCACAGCAATTCCCTGCACCGCGAGCTCAGAGATCAGGCGGTGCACTTCGGCCTTCGTGCCGACGTCGATCCCGCGGGTGGGCTCATCCACGATGAGCAGTCGCGGCGCGGTGGCGAGCCACTTCGCAATCACCACCTTCTGCTGGTTGCCACCGGAGAGGGTCGCGACCGAGAGGTCCTGGGATCCGGTCTTTACCTGCAGGCGCACGCTCCACTCTTCCGCAACCCGGCGCTCGTCCTTCGCGGAGATAAGGCCGAATCGGGCGAGCTTCTTGCGCAGGGTTAGAGTCGCGTTGCGGGCGACCGAGAGGTCCATCACGAGTCCCTGCCTGCGTCGATCCTCCGGGACGAAGCCCATACCCGCGTCGATGGCGTCCTGCGGGGAGTGGGTTTTGATGGCCCGCCCGGAAAGAACCACCGCGCCGGTGTCGTAGCGGTCGATACCGAAGATGGCCCGAGCTACCTCCGTGCGCCCGGCCCCGACGAGCCCGGCGAGCGCCACGATCTCGCCGGCGTGCACCTCGAAGCTGATGTCGCTGAAGACTCCGGCCCGGGTGAGTCTGGAAACCGAGAGCACCGCCTCGCCGATGGCGGCCTCCTGCTTAGGGAACAGGGTCGCGATGTCGCGGCCAACCATCTCCCGCACCAGGCCATCGACGGTGATGTCTGGGGTGTTATGAGTGGCGACAAATGCGCCGTCCCGCATGACGGTGATGCGGTCGCAGAGATCGAAGACCTCGTCGAATCGGTGGGAGATGAAGAGGATTCCCGTTCCCCGATCGCGAAGGCTCCGCGCGACCGCGAACAGCCGGTCTACTTCGACGCCGCTCAGGGCAGCGGTCGGTTCATCCATCACCAGGATGTGCGCGTCGAGGGAAATCGCCTTCGCGATCTCGATGATCTGCTGGTCGGCGATCGAGAGTCCGTCGGCGATTCGGTCGGGATCGAGCGGCACTCCAAGCCGTGCAAACAGCGCGCGAGCATCTGCGCGCATGGCGCGACGATCGATGAGACCGAGGGGCCCACGGGGCTGGCGCCCGATGTAGATGTTCTCTGCCACCGTGAGATCGGGGAACAGGGTCGGCTCCTGGTAGATCACCGAGATACCAGCGGCTTTGCTGGCTTGTGGCGAGCGGAACAAGACACCCATTCCTGCGATGGAGATGTGTCCGGAGTCTGGCTGGTACACACCGGCAAGAATTTTCACGAGGGTGGACTTACCCGCGCCATTCTCGCCGACCAGCGCGTGGATTTCCCCGGAGCGGATCTCGATGGTTCCGTTGGTGAGCGCGGCGACGGCGTCGAACGACTTCGTCGCAGCGACGAGTTCGAGTGCAACGGGCGAGGCGCTAGCGGGGCTCATCGTCATCGACGGCTAATCCGCCCCCTTACGGCTAATTGAATCGTTTTAAAACAGGGAATCAAATGAATCTTATGGCGACTCGATCGGTTCGTCAAGGCGAATTGTGAATCGTTCTAAGCCGTTACCCGCTCGTGCCGTAATAATGGCATCATGCAATGAGCGGCGCACCGGAATGCAGCTGGAAGAGTA
>JAYTTG010000435.1:0-4126 GCA_043745175.1 Microbacteriaceae bacterium | reverse complement strand
TCAGCTACCGTCCGAAGGCGGGCGAGATTCCCACGCAGCCCGGCGTATACCGCTTTCGGGACGAGAACGGGCGCGTGCTGTATGTCGGCAAGGCCAAGAACCTCCGTGCCCGGCTGAGTAACTACTTCGCGCCGCTGGCCAGCCTTCATGAACGCACGAGGCGAATGGTTCTCAGCGCGGCATCCGTCGAGTGGACGGTCGTCGGCACCGAGTTTGAGGCTCTCCAGCTGGAGTTTACCTGGATCAAGGAGTTCAACCCGCCCTTCAACGTGCAGTTTCGCGATGACAAGTCTTACCCGTACCTCGCCATCACGCTCGGAGAAACGGTGCCGCGCGTTCTCGTCACACGCAACCGCAGCATCAGGGGCGCGCGTTATTTCGGGCCGTACACGAAGGTCTGGGCGATTCGCGAGACGGTCGACCTCATGCTCAAGGCATTTCCCATGCGCAGCTGTTCCGACGCCACCTTTAAACGAGCAGAGCAGACCGGACGCCCGTGCCTGCTCGGTGACATCGGAAAATGCGCTGCGCCGTGTGTCGGACGGGTCACCAAAGGGGAGCACAAGTCGATCGCCCTCGACTTTGCCTCGTTCATGGCAGGAAACGACTCAAAGTACGTCGGCGAAGTCTCTAAGCGGATGAAGGCCGCGGCGGCCGTGCAGGATTATGAATCCGCGGCGAAATTTCGTGACCAGCTCGGCGCTCTCGAAACCGCCCTGTCGAAAAATACCGTTGTGCTCTCGGAAGATGTGGATGCCGATATCTTCGGCATCGCACACGACGAGCTCGCCGCGGCAGTGCAGCAGTTCACGGTGCGTGGGGGGCGTATCCGCGGAGTGCGCAGCTGGGTGGTAGACAAGGAACTCGACCTCGAGCTGGACGAACTCGTGGAGACGGTCGTGCATAACGCCTACGACGAGCTCGATCCGCCGCGGCTCGTCGTGGTCCCCGAGCTGCCGGACGACGCGGCCGAGCTGGAGACCTGGCTCACCGAGCTTCGGGCCGAACGAGGCGTCGGACAGGGGCGGTCCGGACCGGGAAAGGTGGTCATGCGAGTCGCCCAGCGCGGCGAACTCGCCGCCCTCGCTCTCACCGTTTCCACTAACGCACGCAATGCGCTCATCCTCTATAAGACGCGCCGCAGTGGGGACTTCGTGGCGCGGTCCCAGGCCCTCGCAGATATCCAGGAGGCCCTCGGCATGGAGGATGCCCCATTGCGAATGGAGTGCTACGACGTTTCGCACCTGAGCGGTACCAATATCGTTGCATCCATGGTCGTGTTTGAAGACGGCCTGCCGCGCAAGGACCAGTACCGGCGCTTCAGCATCTCGGAGTCAACGGACGATACGGAATCTATTTACCAGACGCTTTCTCGGCGGCTTTCGCACCTCATTGACGATCCCTCCCTTCCGGCAGTGGATCCGTCGCTGGTGGGGGGCACTGTCGAGGCACCGGGGCGTCCGAGGTTCGCTTACCGCCCTAACCTCCTCATCGTCGACGGTGGACAGCCGCAGGTTGCGGCCGCCGCACGTGCTTTGGACGACGCTGGCATCACCGGGATCGCGCTGTGTGGAATCGCGAAACGGCTCGAGGAAATCTGGCTTCCCGGCAATGATTATCCCGTGATCCTCCCGCGCAACAGCGACGCGCTCTTCCTGATCCAGCGCATCCGGGATGAAGCTCATCGGTTCGCGATCACCTACCAGCGCCAGCGACGGAAGCGCGATGTCGGGTCGGTGCTGTCTGAAATTCCCGGGCTCGGCCCGACTCGGGTGAAGGAACTGCTTCGCCATTTCGGCTCGGTCACGCAATTGCGTACCGCAGATCCGGCGGCGATCGCCGAGGTCAAGGGTGTGGGGGACGTCATCGCGCAAACAATCTTCGAAAAACTCCGCGAGTGACTTGGTCGGTAGGCTTGACTCTCAGGCAACGGCACAGGAGTGAAGGCAAGACCACGCGATGACCGGGGACGACTACCACCAGAGTGAACAGCACCAGGAGGTGCTCATCGTCACCGGTATGTCCGGTGCGGGGCGATCCACTGTTGGTAACGCGCTGGAAGACCTCGGCTGGTATGTCGTCGACAATCTCCCGCCCCAGATGCTCCGTCCACTGGTAGAGCTGGCCGGCAAGGCGGGCAACAACCTGCCGAAGGTCGCCGCTGTCGTCGACGTGCGGGGAGGCAAGCTGTTCGCCGATCTCGAGCAGACGGTTGAGGCGCTTCGTGAGGCGACTCCCGTTCGCGTGCTCTTCCTCGAAGCAACTGATGCCGCGCTCGTGCGCCGGTTTGAGCAGGTTCGGCGGCCTCATCCTCTCCAGGGCGACGGAACGCTTCTCGACGGAATCGGTGCCGAACGACAGCGGATGCTCGGACTTCGTGAGTCCAGTGACATCATCGTTGACACCTCCGACCTCAACATCCACCAGCTCGCGACGAAGATCTCTGAAACCTTCTCGAGTGCCGACACCCCGGGACTCCAGCTCACGGTGCTGAGCTTTGGCTACAAATATGGGCTCCCGGCCGATGCCGACCTCGTCGCGGATATGCGTTTCCTCCCTAACCCGTTCTGGGTACCGGCTCTGCGCGCACTCAGTGGGCTGGATGCCCCGGTGAGCAACTATGTGCTCGCCCAGCAGGGCTCCGTAGAGTTTGTCGACCGATATGTGCTCGCACTCGAGCCGGTACTCGCTGGCTATCAGCGCGAAAACAAGAGACACGCTACGATCGCCATTGGATGCACGGGGGGAAAGCACCGGTCGGTCGCGATTGTGCAACGGCTGGCTTCCCTACTGCGCGAGCAACCCGGAGTCGCAGTCAGCATCAAACATCGCGACCTCGGTCGCGAGTAGAGCCATTGCCCCCGACCTCCGCTACACCTCCGATGGTCCGGGACGCCGGCCGAATCCGCGGGATCAGACCGCGCGATCCTCGAATAATTGAAAGGTAGGAAATTGGATTGGCCCTCACCGCCGACGTCAAAGACGAACTCGCCCGCATCGATGTGAGCAAGACCACAGTGCGAGCAGCGGAGCTTGCCACCATTCTTCGCTTCTCCGGGGGCCTGCACCTCATCTCGGGGCGCATCGCTGTCGAGTCTGAGCTCGACACCGCACAGCTTGCTCGACGCGTGCGCAAAGACCTCGCCGAGCTGTACGGGGTGAGGAGCGAAATCTCCGTCATCTCCGCTTCCGGTCTTCGTCGCACGAGCCACTACCTCGTGCGCGTGCTGGACGGGGGGGAGACCCTTGCGCGCCAAACGGGGCTGCTGGATGCCCGCCGACGACCGATCCGCGGCCTCCCGAACAAGCTCACCACCGGCAGCCGCGAGGAGCTTGCCGCCGTCTGGCGCGGCGCGTTTCTCGCGCACGGCTCGCTTACCGACCCCGGTCGCTCGGCGGCTCTCGAGATCACCTGCCCCGGTAACGAGTCCGCTATGGCTCTCGTTGGCGCCGCTGGCCGCCTGAAGATCGCGGCGAAGGCGCGGGAGGTGCGTGGAGTCCACCGGGTCGTCATCCGCGACGGCGAAGCCATCAGCGCGATGCTGGTGCATATGGGTGCACATTCGACCGTGCTCAACTGGGAAGAGCTGCGCCAGCGCCGGGAGGTGCGCGCGACGGCCAATCGCCTCGTCAATTTCGACGACGCGAACCTGCGGCGGTCCGCCCAGGCCGCAGTGGCGGCCTGTGCTCGCGTCGAGCGTGCTCTCGAGATCCTCGACGGCGACGTACCCGAACACCTGCGTTATGCGGGAGACCTGCGCTTGCGCTTCCGGGACTCGAGCCTCGACGAGCTCGGACACCACGCCGATCCGCCGATGACGAAGGATGCCGTTGCTGGCCGCATTCGCCGCCTTCTCGCTATGGCCGACAAGCGTGCTGTCGATCTAAGGATCCCGGGCACCGACGCAAATCTTCCCCCGGACTACGACGACGCCTGAGCGTTTGATCGCCCCGGATCGGCCACCCTCCTGATCAGGTGCTGAGGGTGTCTTCACCGGGAGGGAAGCATCTGATGGGTGCCGCCGTTGTGCCGAGTACACTGAAAAAGGACCCGCACCGACGGGGAACTGTCGGGTAAGCGGGCTACTCACAAAGGAGATCGCACTATGGCCGATTACACTCTGCC
>JAYTTG010000434.1:0-4144 GCA_043745175.1 Microbacteriaceae bacterium | reverse complement strand
CACTCGTGGGTTCGTGGCCGACCAGGGCACGCGTCCTCGTGCCGCGAGCTGCCGGTGGTCGGTCGACCAGCATGCACGAGCGACACACGGTTGGATTCGCTCGCGAATCGGTCTCAATCGACCAATTCGTAGTCACGACCATCGCACGCGCGGTGGCGGGCATGGCCGCGTGCACTGCTTGTGTGGTCGGCGTCGCGCTCGCGGATGCTGCGCTATGCCGAACCGTGCATCCGCTTGCGTCGGTCCCTCGCACACTGGTCACCCGGCACGACCTGATTCGCGAACTCGAGGAGATGCCGATGACGCACGGCAGCGCGAAAACCCGGCGAGCGATCGAGTTGGCCGACGACAAGTCAGACCGGCCGGGTGAGTCGGTTAGCAGCGCAAACATGCGGTGTCTTGGGATCGTGATGCCGCAATTGCAGGTTGCTATGAAGGGAGCGAGCGGTCAGGTCTACATCGTCGACTTCTGGTGGCCGGAGTTCACCACGATCGGCGAATTCGACGGAAATGCGAAGTACACCGATCCGGAATTCTTGCGCGGCCGAACTCCGGAGCACCCTCTCATCGATGAGAAGCGGCGCGACCATGCCGTCGTTCGTCAGCCGGGAGGGCTTTTGTTCGACCGGATGGCTGACGAACGGGCGCATGGTGGGCAAGATCACCACAGGGCCGAAGGGCACGGGCTAAATCGACCGGGCCGCCCAGCCCGGCAATTTTCGAGCGGCTCGCAGGGCGAGGCGGCATAATCGGGAAGGATTTGGCCGAAGCGGCGTTGAAAACCGTGTAATCGAAAAAGGTCGTCGCGCAGGTGACTGCGGTCTGGCCAGGAACAGGAAGCGCACCCTCATGTCGCAACGCGTCTACAACGACATCACCGAAATCTTTGGCAACACCCCGCTCGTGCGGCTCAACAAGGTCACCGACGGACTCGGAGCGACGGTGCTCGCGAAGCTGGAGTTTTATAATCCCTCGGCGAGCGTCAAGGATCGTCTTGCTGTCGCCATCGTCGACGCGGCCGAAAAGTCGGGCGAGTTGAAGCCAGGCGGCACGATAGTCGAGAGCACCAGCGGCAATACCGGTATCGCGCTCGCAATGGTCGGTGCGGCCCGTGGCTACAAGGTGATTCTCACGATGCCGGAAACCATGAGCAAAGAGCGGCGGATGTTGCTGCGCGCGTACGGCGCGGATCTCGTGCTGACCCCCGGCCCCGGCGGTATGAAGTCCGCCGTCGACCGTGCGGCCGACATCGTCGCCAGCACCCCCGGCGCCGTCTATGCACAGCAGTTTGCGAACGCCGCAAATCCGGCCATCCACCACGCCACCACCGGTCCCGAGATCTGGAACGACACGCAGGGAGCGGTCGACATTTTCGTCGCGGGCATCGGCACTGGCGGCACCATCACCGGCACGGGGAACTATCTCAAGGAGCAGAAGCCGGGCCTCACCGTTATCGGTGTCGAGCCGGCCGAGTCCCCCATCCTCAACGGGGGAGCACCCGGGCCGCACAAGATCCAGGGCCTCGGGGCGAACTTCGTGCCAGAAGTTCTCGACCGCGAGGTCTACGACGAGATCATCGACATCGACATCACCCGGTCCGTCGCGATGGCACGTCGTCTCGCGGCGGAGGAGGGCATCCTCGCCGGGATCTCCTCCGGCGCGAGCGTGCAGGCTGCCCTCGACATGGCCGCGCGACCGGAGAACGCGGGCAAAACCATCGTCGTGATCATCGCGAGCTTCGGGGAGCGATACCTCTCGACAGTGCTCTACGAAGACCTCGCGGACTGACCGAGTGCCTTTCAGGGGCATTCGTGAAGACATCCGGATGGCGCGGCAAAACGACCCAGCGGCCCGCTCGAATGCCGAGGTGTTCCTCGCCTACTCTGGCCTGCATGCGGTATGGGGCTATCGCGTCGCGCACCACCTGTGGAAATGGCGGCTGTTTCTCGCCGCGCGAATCTATTCGCAAGTAGTGCGGTCATTCACCGGGGTAGAGATCCATCCGGGTGCGAGGATCGGCCGTCGACTCTTCATCGACCACGGCATGGGCGTAGTGATCGGCGAGACCGCGGTGGTCGGCGACAACGTGTTGATCTATCACGGCGTCACCCTCGGCGGCACGAGCTCGGTGCGGGAGCGCCGGCATCCCACCATCGGCGACGGCGTGGTTGTGGGTGCGGGTGCGAGTGTGCTCGGGCCCGTAACCATCGGGCACGACTCGATCATAGGGGCGAACGCGGTTGTGGTGACGGACGCTCCGCCGCACTCGGTGCTCACCGGAATTCCGGCGCGTGTGCGACCGCGCACCGCGCCATCCGCCGCCGATACGTTCACGGACCCCGCGATCTACATCTGAGCCCGCCTATTACCGGAGAGACCTAGAGGTCGAGCGTGTCTCCCGGCTCGAGCGCGGCATACTCGCCGCCGCCCTGTTCGACAGCCCACTTCAGGCGGTCGCCACCCATCGCCTTGCCCGCGGTCGAGAGCACCATTTCGTGGGTCGCGAAGGCACGGTGAGGCCGCACGGCGAGAACGAAGTCAATCGCGTCGCCGATCTTCAGCCAGGGTGCGCCGACGGGTGCTGCGAGCACATCCACTTCGACGCCCTCCGGCACCGTGAAGGAGTCGCCGGGATAGTACAGAGAGTCGTTGACCAGCACGCCCACGTTGTCGACGATCGGAATCGAGGAGTGGATCACGGCGTGCTTCTCGCCGAAGAAGCGCAGTGAAAAGGGCTCGGCGTTGATCGTGTCGCCGTCTTTCACGATGGTGATGTCGAAGTCGGTGGCCGCCAGGGCCACGCCTTCCGGCCCGTAGAGCTGTGCATCGGGGCTGCGCTTGAGGATGCGGGTGAGCTGGTCCGCGGTCCAGTGATCGCCGTGTTCGTGGGTGATTACCACAGCGACGACGTCGGTGAGGCCGACGAGCGCAGTGGTGAAGACTCCGGGATCGATCACGAGCGTCTTGCCCGAGGATTCGAGGATGAGGCAGGCATGTTCTTGTTTCGTGAGACGCATTTTTCCGACTGTACTCGAAACTGTGCGGCTCGGAAGTTTCGCGAATGGCATCCGACATACTGGTGGGATGACGACACTGCTGCCGCTCTCGTGACCGCTTTGCGGATTGTCGTTGCCATCAATCCGACCGCCTCATTCGGCAAGGGACGCGCAGTCGGCCCCACCGTCGTGCAGAGCCTGCGAGGGGCTGGCCATCGGGTGACCGCCCTGAGTGAGCCGACGATGGCAGACCTTCACCGTGAGGCCGAGAAAGCGGTCGCACTTGCCCCGGATGCCCTCGTGGTCGTGGGTGGCGACGGCATGGTGAGTCTCGGAGCCAACCTCGTTGCCGAAACCCCCATCCCGCTCGGAATTGTGCCGTCGGGCACCGGTAACGACGTCTCCCGCGGCTTGCGTATCCCGATAAGGGATACGGATGCGGCGATCGACCAGCTTCTCGACGCGCTGACGCGTGAGCCGCGCGTGATCGATGCCGCGCTCATTCGTCGCGCGGGGGAGCCCGACCGTTGGTACGCCGGCGTGCTCTCGGCCGGATTTGATGCGCTCGTCAACGAGCGTGCGAATCTCATGCGCTGGCCGCGCGGTAAGAGCCGCTACAACGTTGCTCTGTTTCGTGAACTCGCGACCCTGAAACCCACGACCTATCGACTGGTTCTCGATGGTGTCGAATGGAACACAGCGGGCACACTCGTCTCGATCGCCAACAACACCTCGTTCGGTGGCGGGATGCTGATCACCCCCGATGCCCTGCTCGATGACGGGCTGCTCGACGTGTGCGTGGTCGAGCCGCTGTCACGCACCGCGTTTCTCGGTATCTTCCCGCGCGTGTTCAAGGGAACGCATGTGACCGATCCGCGCGTCTCGATTCGCCGCGCGAAGCACGTGACGATCGAGGCGGATGGCGTGGTTGCCTACGCTGACGGCGAGCGAGTGGGCCCGCTCCCACTTGGGGTCGAAATCGTGCCGGGCGCCCTGCGCATTCTGTCGCCCTGAGCACGGTACCCGTCCCGTTTTGGTGCGTCTCCTTCGCATGTGGCATACTCGGGGAGTTGTCCACTTGCGGCCCCATCGTATAGCGGCCTAGTACGCTGCCCTCTCACGGCGGTAACACCGGTTCGAATCCGGTT
>JAYTTG010000433.1:0-15718 GCA_043745175.1 Microbacteriaceae bacterium | reverse complement strand
GCTTGATCGAGGACCGCACCTTCGCACGCACTTTATTGACTACAGCTCGTCGGCGGACTCGTTGTGTGCCACGGCGTTGGAGAACGACAACTCGTCGTGGCTGAGCGACCAGGGGGAACCATTGCCGCGATCCGCCTCAGAAGAATGTGCGCGGCCGTCCGGGCTCCGCCAACGTTCAGGCAAAACCGTAACCGTGACGGGGATCGTCGTGCAGACACATCCTCCCAAACCTATTGGGTACGAATTTGTCGACATTCGTCTGAAATTGCCCGGGTGTGGTGATGTGCCACGGAACGGTAGTCATTTCAATAGGGTCGGGGCCACAAAGCCCAAAGTCAGTCGTCTAGCGTGTCCGGATACCGTGACCCATCGACGAAGTTTCCAAACAGCGGCCGTTCGCCTTCGGTGACGGAGTCGACGAGCAGGTCCCCGCCAACGAATGCACCGCGCCACGAGGCACCGCGGCCACCGAACACCTCTTCCCGGTCCCCACGGGAGCGGGCGCGGTTGATGCCGAACTTGAAGGAATGCACTTCTTCCCGCACGCGTGCGGCGAACCCACGGTCATCCGTTGCCACAGAGGAGACCAAACTGCCGTTCGAGACATTCATCGCGGCGATGAATTCCGCCTCGGTGTCGACCAGAACGATCGAGTCGATCGGTCCGAACGGCTCCGAGTGGTGCAGAGACCACGCTCGAGGAGGCTCGAGCACGCAGGCTGGCGCGACGTAGGCGGCGACATCCTGCCCGGGGAGAAACTCTCCCTTTGCCAGATCCCCGTGATAAAGCGGGATACCGCCCATTGTTATCGCTTCGTCGTACTGGGCCCGCAATTCGGTGGCCTTTACTTTCTGGATCACGGGACCGAACTCGAGATCCGGCAAGTTGTCTGCGGCATTCTCGACGGCCAACGGATGCCCGAACCGAAGGTTTCCGATCATCGGCAGGTACATTTCGAGGAACGCCGGAAACAGTCGCCGCTGCACCACATAGCGGGGGTACGCCGTGCAGCGCTGTTTGGCGTACTCGAAACCCTTGCGAAGGATCGGTGCGAGCTCATCCCACTTCGAGTAGTCCCAGATACCCCACGCGTTCAGCCCTTCCTGCTCCAGAATGTGCCGCTTGTCGAAGTTCGCGAGGGTCATAGCTGCCGCACGCCCATTCGATCTGCCGCCCACGAATGCGAGTGCGCCGAGATCCGGTGAGGAGACGAGGGCATCCGCCAACTCGGCCCCGACGCCGGACAGTAGCGTGACGGGCAGGCCGGCACGTGCCATCATCGCGTGCGCCAGTGTCAGCGCGTGAAAGCCGCCCTGTGAGGGAGTCTTAGCAATGACGGCATTGCCCGCCAGCAGTTGCACGAGCTCGGCGTGCACCAGAACGCTGAGCGGATAGTTCCACGACGCGATGTTCGAGACCGGGCCCGGCAGTGGTCGCCGACCGTCAAGTTGCCGCCCGATCTGCCCGAGGTACCACTCCACACCCTCGATGCAGCGGTCGATGTCCGCGCACGCGATCTTCCACGGCTTTCCGATCTCCCAGACCAACAGCATTGCGATAGCGTCGCGGCTGTCACGGAGCCCGTCGAGGGCGGCCCTGACCCTCGCGACCCTTTCGTCAAGCGGTACGGTGGCCCACTCGCGGTGCTGGCGAACAGCGTCAGCCACAGCGGCGACGGCCGTATCGTGGTCCACCCGCGGTGGGCCGAGGATAGGTGATTGGTCGACCGGACTGACGTGCTCGCCCGTGGTCCCTATGGAACGCCAGTCACCCCCGATGAGGTTGCGGATTCGATCGCTGTCGAAGGCTTCCGGCGCCAGTCGCCGTGCGGTGTCGGTGACACTGTGCCAGTCCGTACCTGGCTTGAGGAGAAGCGTCATTGATTTTCCGATCGGAGAGCCGTTGTTTCCGGGGCGAGTGTAGGTTGAGCAATCCTAAGTCGCTCCCGCCCGCGCCTTGCTCGTCCGCCGAGGTATTGACAGCAAAGGCGGATCCTGGGTCGGTGAAAGCCCACCGCAACGACCACTTGAATGCACCACGCGCGCGCCTATCTCTCATCCCGAGCGTCATCAATCACGTTGGATCATTGCCGTCAGTTGCTGAACGCGCCCCGAAACCTGCGACCGTAGTGGGTCGGCAGCAGCTCGTCCTGGCCACTGAACCGGCTGCGAAGTGTGCCGGTAGACGCCTCATCCTTGACAAGTCCGCGCTCGGCTAGGGTCGGCATAACCTCGTCGATGAAGATGTCGTAGGAACCGGGAATCGTCCAGTTCATTACGTTGATACCGTCGACTCCCGCACGCTGGAACTCCTCGAGGCGGTCGGCGATTTGCTCCGGAGTTCCGACAAAACGTCCGCGCACCCTTGCCGTGATCTGTGCGAGGTCCCGCACCGTCGGTTCACGGTCAGTCATGGTCTGGCGCAGCCAAGCGATGTGGCTCAGGCCGCCCTCCTGCTTGATGTCCTTCAGCGGCATGTCCGGATCAAGCGGTGTGCCCGTCTCCTGGTCCAATCCGATATTGATGTGAGCGAGGAATCCATCGGTCGAGATGTAGCTGTCAATCTCGTCCTCCTTGCGCTTCGCCTCCGCCTCGGTCGAACCGACGATGAAGGTCAGTCCCTGCAGGAACTGGATGTCGCGCGGGTCACGGCCGGCCTCGACGGCGAGCGCACGGGTGGCGTCGATGTCTTTCTTCGCGATCTCGGGTGTCGGCGAGAGCAGGAAGACACCCTCCGCATTGCGGGCCGCGAAGGCTCGACCGGCCGGGGATGCCCCGGCCTGGAAGATCATCGGCGTGCGCTGCAGTGACGGCGACGGCAGGTGCGGACCCTCGACGCTGTACCGCTCCCCCCGGTGATTGATCTTGTGGATCTTCGTGTGGTCGGCGTAGATCCCATTTGCCCGGTCTTTGAGCAGAGCACCTTCATCCCAGGATCCCTCCCACAGCTTGTAGACGACATCCATGTATTCCTGGGCCCAGCGGTAGCGCTCGTCGTGCTCGATCAGGCGGTCCATACCAAAGTTGCGGGCGGAATTCTCCAGCGAGCTCGTGACAACGTTCCAGCCAATCCGTCCGTTCGAGATGTGGTCGAGCGTCGACACGCGGCGAGCGAATTCGAACGGGTGCGCCTGGATGATGGAACTCGTGAACGCGAGACCGAGTCGCTGCGTTGACACAGCCAGCGCCGAGAGCAGCACCGACGGATCGTTGGACGGAATCTGAAGACCCTCGCGCGCGTTCACCTCGTACGAGCCGTTCACAGGGCCGTAGAGTCCGACGACATCCGCGAAGAAGATGGCGTCGAAATTGCCGGCCTCAAGTTTCTTCGCGAGCGTGATCCACAGGTTCACGTCATTGAAGTCGGCCTGCTGGGCAGACGGATGCCGCCACAGCCCGTGCTGGATATGTGAGTTCGTGTTCATTACAAAGGCAGAAAAGTGCAGCGGTGTGGCCATGGGCTCAATTCTGATGCCCGTGAAACACAACTTCGTCACACGGCGTAGCTCTACGCAACATCGTTTAGGCCGACGTTGCGGGTGGTCTGTATCGTCAGCGATTGTCAGTGATCACCTCTGTCGGCGATCACAGCTCGTTATCTTAAATCTCAAGGAGACCCGTGTTGAAGACTCGAATTTTTGCCGTAGGCATCGCCGCGACGACCATCGCGCTCATCGCTACCGGGTGCGCCACCACGTCTGCTCCCGCCTCGACGACCGCGACGACCGGTATCACGACGGTCAAGGTCGGCGCCACATTCCCCGCGGACGACGTCCTCAAGTACGTCGAGTCGAGTGGCCAGGCCAAGAAGGCGGGCATCGAGATCCAGGTGACGTCGTTCAGTGACTACACCACCCCAAACACCGCGCTGCAGGATGGCTCGATCGACGCGAACCTTTACCAGCACCTTCCCTTCCTGACTAACTTCAACAAGGCCAACGGCACCGATATCGTGCCCGTCGGCAAGGTCTACTTCCCCGCGCTTGCTCTCTACTCCAAGAAGATTACGAAGGTGAGCCAGATCAAGAATGGCGAGACCATCTCAATTCCCAGCGACCTTCCCAATGAACTCCGCTCACTCAACCTCCTGCAAAAAGCGGGCCTGATCACCGTCAAGACTGGCGCGACCGGCGTGATCGGCGATATCGCGACCAACCCGAAAAACTTGAAGTTTCAGGAACTGGATGCCGCAACTCTTCCCCGCGCAATCGACGAGAACGTCGCCGGCATCGTCAACCTCACCTATGCACTCCCGGCCGGACTCACCGGCAGCGAACAGATCTACAAGGAGAGCGTCGACGGCACCAAGTACACGAACCTGCTCGCCACCAAAAAGGGCCACGTCGACGACTCGAGCATCCAGGCGCTCTATAAAGCACTGACCTCGACCAAGACACAGGCGTACATCGACAAGAAATACAAGGGACTCATTACCGCAGCAAGCGGCCCGGCCGAATAATCGCCGTCGATAACAAAAACAGCAGACTCGCTTCATGATCACGATTACCGACCTGCATAAGGTGTACCCCGACCGGCGAGCGAAGGGTTCGCCGGTCGGGGCCCTCCGCGGCATCGATCTCACCGTGAAACGCGGTGAAATCTTCGGGGTGGTCGGCCAGAGTGGTGCGGGCAAGTCGACGCTGATCCGCTGCGTCAACCTGCTCGAACGACCGACGAGCGGCAGCATCCTCGTCGATGGCCAGGACCTGACGAAACTGTCCGACGGTGGATTGCGCACGGCGAGGCATGGCATCGGCATGATCTTCCAGCACTTCAACCTCCTTGCCTCGCGCACAGTGCAGCAGAACGTGGAGTTCGGACTCGAGATCACCGGTGTCGCCCGCACTGCCCGGCGCGGAAGAGCCGCCGAGATCCTCGACCTCGTGGGGCTGGCGGATCGGGCATCCGCGTTCCCGTCCCAACTCTCCGGCGGTCAGAAGCAGCGGGTGGGTATCGCACGAGCGCTCGCGGGTAATCCGAAGGTGCTGCTCTCGGACGAGGCGACGAGTTCGCTCGACCCGGAAACCACGGATTCCATCCTGGAGCTGGTGAAAGATCTCAACAGGCAGCTCGGGCTGACCGTGCTTCTCATCACGCACGAGATGGAGGTGGTGAAACGTATCTGCCACTCCGCGGCACTCATCGATGCCGGGCGAATAGTCGAGAGCGGCAACATCATCGACCTCCTCAACACCCCGGGCTCCAAGATCTCGCACGCTCTCTTCCCTCTCGGTGAAAGCAATGGCACTGCGGGAAACACCGTGATTGAGGTCATGTATGCGGGGCACCTGGCCGAGGAACCCGTCGTCGCACAGTTGTCGCGCGAGTTTAGGATCGATATAAATATCCTCGGTGCCGCGGTCGAGATCGTCCGCGGCACACGCGTCGGGCGGATGAGGCTGCAACTGCCCGGCAGCGCTGACCGTAACTCTGCACCCATCACACGCCTCCGCGACAGCGGCCTGTTCGTCGAGGTCCTGTCCGCCGAGCCCCCTCCTACCGAATCCCTGTCAACCGAGGTCAGGGAAGCGAGCGCATGATCACCGACTGGTCGGCTATGCCCGCCACGCTCCTGCAGGCTCTCGCGGAGACCGGCCAAATGGTCGGCATCGCCCTGGTCTTCACCGTCGTCTTCGGGCTCGCGGTCGGAGTGGTGCTCGTCGGTACCGATACCGGTGGCATCATCTCTGAACCGTTCCGTTCGCCCCGCCTCGGAGCGGTCATCCATGCCGCGCTCGGCTTTCTGGTGAACGTAGGACGGTCGTTACCGTTCATCATCCTCATGGTGCTGCTCATTCCGGTGTCCCGCGCCATCGTTGGCTCCTCGATCGGATCCGCCGCTGCCGCTGTGCCACTTACTGTCGCCGCCATCCCCTTCTTCGCCCGCCTCGTGGAGATTGCGCTTCGGGACGTTGACGAGGGACTCGTGGAAGCGGCGAAGTCACTCGGCGCCCGTCCTGGGACGATCATCTGGAAGGTGTTGCTCGCCGAGGCTCGCCCGGGAATTGTGCTCGGGCTCTCGACATCCGTCATCTCGATGATCAACTACTCGGCTATTGCCGGCACCATCGGGGGTGGCGGAATTGGCGACATCGCGATCCGCTACGGCTACCAGAGATACAGCATCCCCTACCTCGTGGTGACGATCGTCATCCTGATAGTGATCGTGCAAGTGGTGCAGCTCATTGCGAGCGGTGTGGTGCGGCGCCTGAACCACCGCTGACCGGCTCTCGCGGGCCGATGTTCGCTGTTCGCCAGGCAGGTTGTTTGCACTCGGCAGATGATCTCTCGTAGTGGAATCTTTCGTACATCGTCCCAGCCGAGTGATCGTGGCGGGGATGTGCGGCGTCGGACAGAGCATCCCCGGCAGGAATGACCGCTCCAGAACCGACGCGCCACGCACCGAGATCGACGTCTTGCACCACGGCCCCGGCTTGATCGCGCCGGGCTGCTTGTCCCGATGGTGTTCCTGTCGTCATCGTGAGACACGACGATGGCCCGCGCTATGCCAGGTAATCCCGGCTGGAATAATTCTCCTATTCTTGGCACTCCTTGACTTTGTGGCAGCGGGAAGCGCGACCTCATTGACGGCTGATTCCACGGTCACAACCCTAAGCTTCGTCTTCTTTACCGTCATTGCCAGCCCTCCGGTCACGATGATTCACATCATTTCGAATAGGTATCGCAGGCATCTCGCCATCGCCATCGCCATCGCCATCGCCATCGCCATCGCCATCGCCATCGCCATCGCCAAGCAAAGGATCCTCCGATACCCGAAGCTCGCTCGCTACCGCGCTCAGGAATTGGTGAGCAGTGCGAAATTCGCTCCTTGGCTCGAACTCCATCCTGGATTCGTGGAGCAGTGAACGGTCCTTAGATCCACGAATACCCGAGAGAGTCCCGGGCTCACCACCGCTGTGCAACCGGGGAACCCTGATCGGACGGACGCTGCAAGGCCAAGACGGACAGTTGAGGGTGAGGAAGGGGACTGCCTCGAGCTCGCTGTCGGTTTGCGAACCGATCGTCCGGTTCCGATGTGTCTCGCAACAGGAGGCTCCCCGACCGACGAGGTGCTCCCTTCACTCTGAGCCGTCTGCCGATCTAGCTCGTGACTGTGTCAACACCGACTGAAAACAGGGCCACTAATGTAAATTCCGAGCCCCCTCGAAGCAGCATTCAACCGAGGGTGCATGATGTTGCCACATGTGTGCCCGCAGCACCACGGGGTGTTCGAAATCACGTACGGTTCCGGCGGCTCTAGTCCGCGTTTTCGCATTAGCTCGCGTGCTTGTCCCTCCGGCATCCCCAACGGGCCGAGCGGCAGCTCGATCACCGCGCGCGGGGCATCCACCCTGACCGCGCGGCGGGACACACCGCAGTCACACCGAACAACACGCTTACCTCGATGAAGTCACGATTCATCGCCGGATACGTCGGATACCCGCCTGTAACAACCACGGGCACCAGCATCACGGGATATTACTCGTTGCCGAAGCGCTCTTCGACGAGTGCGATCAGGCCCTTCGGGCCGAGGAGGTCGTGGAGGGTGGCACGCAGGGTATCCATTTCCACGACCTCTGAACTCGTGATGAGCGAGCGAAACACGCTGGTTATATCTTCCAATGCGCGAATGCATCCGAACCGGGTGAGGCGTGTCTCGTCGAGATCGAACGCTCCGTAGCCGCTCCAAAAAGCGTGACGATCGGAAGGGTGGATTGGCTGACTCGGAAGCACGCCGAGCTCGATCAAAACCATGTCAACCTCTCGGTGCGCCGTTGTCGCCTCGTCGAGGTCGATAAGCCAGGGATGCCCCTGCTCATCGAGCAGCACATTGCCGAGGTGCGGGTCGCCGTGGCAGGGAACGCGAGGAGCGGGCGTGCGCAACGCTTTGAGCTGTCGCGCCATCCGGTCGAGCCGCATAAAACGAGAACGATGTCCGTGCCAGAGGTCCGTGAGACCATCGGCCTCGGAATGATCCTCGTTATTTTTCTGGAGCCAGAGCGAGGTGAAGTAGTCGTCGAGCTTCCCGAGTCGACTACGGCCGTCCTGGCCAGTTCGTTTGATCCCGCGCCGAACCGGGGTGATGGATCGAGGTGGGCGGTGTTCGTGCACGACTCGGAGAATCGTTCCAAGCTCACCCCACTGGTCGGGTCTGAGACCGGTGATCATCGCGTCGTCACCAGCAATCCATCGGCTGACCGAAACAAAGGACTTCCCCGTTTCGCTCCAGGGCATGTGAGCCCGTGTCAGCCGAGGCGCGACGACACCGGCAAAGCCGTCGTGTGACATGGCGGATGCGAGAGCGAGCCCGTAGCGACAGTCGCGTTGGGTTGCTTTCACAGCCCAACCTCGACCGCCCTCGTCAACGATCCGCCACAGGGTGGCGGCGGGGTCGAACCCGCCTGACACGAGCTCGACCGTTTCCGCGCGAAGGTGAAATTCTGATCGTAGCGTCGACACCAGAGCCATGGGCAACGTCGCAGGAGTTCGAGAAGGTTCGCTCATTTCAGTATTCTGCACTTCCGCACTGTGTAACGAGCCAGTATCCCTCTCAGGTCACGCTGCCAGATATGTGCTGAACGCAAGCGGACCATTTTCACCCTCGTGGGATGCCCCGCGGGGTAGCACCGGTATCGAAGCATGCATTCTGTCGGCCCTCGATGAGCTGGTTCTTGTCAATGGGCTGACGGCTCTGATCCGCCTGTGCCGCATCACCGGGTCCACCGCGGTTTCAGACCCCCGGCACCGCCAGGTTCAGCAGTTGCGAAAGCGGGGACTCTCCGCCAAGTTCTGGATATTCGACAGCTAAATAGTGAGGGTCAATCAGTGGGTTCCCTATCGATGAGCTTGATCGCAGTCCGGAAATTCCCACGGGTCAGCAACGAAGCGATGAAGGTAATCGAAAAATACGCTTCATGCAGAGAGTCACCGATAAGGCGAAAGCCGTCATTCAATCAGAAATGGCAGGTACTGTCCACTTGAGCGGGCGCTATTGACCTCTAGCGGCCGATCGTCATAACGTTTCGTCCCCGCCCCCTGCACTAATTCCCACCGCGCCTATTCGAGGAGATTCATATGGACAACCTGAACCTGACCCGCAGGGGTCTTCTTGCTGGCTCGATCGGAGCAGCCAGCCTGCTCGCTCTTGCTGCCTGCGCGCCGAGCGCTTCCTCCCCTGCCAGTTCCGGGGGCGTGGCCGGGTCGAAATCCAAAATCGGGGTGGTGAAGGGCACCCTCACTTTTGCTTTTTGGGGTGGCAGTGATGGGGAAACGGCGGGCTTCGCCTACGCCAAGAAGAAATTTGAAGCAGCGAATCCTGGTGCGACGATTACGTTGAAAATCCTTCCGTATGACGGATTCTTCCAGGGAATCGATCGCGGAATCACCTCAGGTACAGCGCCGGATATTTTTCGGGTTGATTACACGACGATCGGCAAGTACAGCGCGAAGGGCGTTTTGCTTGACGTCACCCCGTATTTCAGCGCCTCTGAAAGTGCGGCGTTCCTGCCTGCCCTCTGGGAGGCGGTGAAGTACAAGGGTATCGCTTACGGCGTTCCGCACCAGACGGACACCACGGCTATCGTGTTCAATAAGGCCGCTCTTGCAACTGCGGGTATCACCTCCGTTCCTGAAAAACTGTCTGATGCGTGGTCGTGGGATGAGTTTTCGAAAGTCGCTACGAAACTTCGAAAAACCTTGCCTGACTCGAAATACCCCTTCGCCTACGACTGGACGGCAGCGGGCGCGTATCGCTGGTCGTCGTTCCTGTACCAGTCCGGCGGATCCCTACTCACGGCTGATCTCAAGAAGGCTGCGATCCCGAGTGCGGCAGCGACAAAGGCAATGGACTTCACGAAGGGCTTCTTTGATAAAAAATGGGTCCCTGCCAATAACACCGTCAAAACCACGGTTTACTCGGACAACTTCTTCCTCAACCAAACCGTACCGATGACGTTCATCGGTGACTTCCTGATTCCGGAACTCGCCGATCCGAAAGACGGATACAAGGGCGGGGAATGGGGAACAACCTTTATGCCTCGGGACAAGAGCGCAGCCTCTGACCTGGGTGGAAATGCCATCGTTGCCCGAAAGGACACCAAGAACCCCGAGCTTGCTGCGGCCTTCCTCAAGTTTCTCGTATCGGAGGACTCAATGAAGTATTTCTGTGAGCAGGCGATCGAACTGCCCACGCTGACGTCACTCGCCAACTCCAAACTGGACTACGTGTATCGGCCAGACGCAATGAAAGTATTCACAGAGCAGGCCGCGACAATCAGCACGACGGTCGTCAAAGAATCGACGGTCGCGTCGTTCGCAACGATCAACACCGTACTTCAGGACCAACTCGAACTGGCATTCCACGGCCAGAGCAGCGCAGCCACGATCTCTGCAATTGCGGGCGGCATCACTTCGGCGCTCGCGTCCTAGGCCATCCGAGAATGAGTAAAGTCGAGACGGATCGTGTCGCCGACATGGGCACAGGCGTTTCGGCGCGATCCGCCTCGGTGCCTCTCGCGGGCTCGCGCGGAGTGCTGCGACGAGCTAACTCGTCGGCGGCAGGAATGTTTCTGTTGCCCAACATCGTGATGATCGCTGTATTCACGCTCTTACCCCTGATTTTCGCCTTCGTGATTAGTTTTCAAAACCTGGATTCGCTTGGCGGATGGTCGTGGGTCGGGTTTGGCAACTATGTCAAGCTTGTGACGGATCCGGTCTTCTGGCAGTCGATGACGAACACCGGTATATTCACGCTTTTCACGGTTCCGGTCGGGATGATCCTCGGTCTCGGAATCGCTGTGCTGCTCAATGGGGTTCTGCCCGGTCGCACACTCTTTCGGTCCATCGTTTTCCTGCCCCTTGTCGTCTCCGGGGTCGCGACTGGGGTTCTCGGCGCATGGATGTTCGACCAGAGCAACGGCTTCATCAATAGGATTCTCGGCTCTGTGGGGATCGCGCCAGCCGCGTGGCAATCCGATGGCTTTTGGGCGATGGCCTCAATCATCCTCGTGACCCTGTGGCAACGAGTCGGGTTCGACATGCTCATCTACCTTGCCGGTCTCCAGGGGGTCGATCCGTCGGTCCAAGAGGCGGCGATGGTCGACGGTGCCACCGGGTGGCAGCGATTCAGGCTTGTAACGTTTCCACTCCTTGGACCATCGACCTTCTTTCTGCTGATTATGAACATGATCTATTCGTTCCAGGTCTTTGACACCGTGTGGACAATGACCCGTGGAGGCCCCGGATTCTCGACGACAACGGTTGTCTCGTACGCCTACCGAACGAGCTTCGATGAACACGGTCCCCAGTTGCTCGGGTACGGTGCCGCAGTCGGTGTCGCGATTTATCTCATCACCCTTGCGATCACGGCGATCCAGTGGCGCTTCAGCAGCAGCCGCGATCAAACCGACTGACCCCCCGTACCCTAATCTGTCCCACGATCAGTAAGCGAAGGAAGGAAGCGAATGTCTCTCACTAGCGCTTTCGAGGTATCTGCAATAGAGGCGACGGAGGTGACGGAGGTCAGGGTGGTGATCGGGCCGCGTCGCAAATCACACGGCAAGTTCCTCGGGTTGCGCTTGGCTGCAGCGATAATCATCAGCCTTGTCATGTTCTTCCCGCTTTACTGGATGATTACGACGGCTTTTTCTTCCCGCGCCGACCTCTATGCGTCTGGGCTGCACCTCTGGCCAGAACATTTCACACTCAGCAACTTCATCGATCCGATAGTTCGCTTCCCGGTCTGGAAGTGGTTCCAAAATTCGCTCGCTATTGCGATACTGACGACGGTCATCACCGTCATCTGCAATTTACTCGCCGGCTACGCGTTCGCCAAACTGAAGTTTCGCGGCAAGAACCCGCTGTTTCTTGTGTTGCTGTCAACGATGATGATTCCCGCTCAGGCCATCATGGTTCCCCAATTCAAACTCTCCATCGCGCTCGGACTTTACGGCAATATCTGGTCGGTGATCCTTCCTGAGAGTGCAGCAATTTTCGGCGTGTTTCTGGCCAGGCAATTTTTCATCGCGATCCCTGAGGAATTGCTCGAAGCCGCCCGGGTTGATGGCGCTGGCCACCTGCGCACCTTTGTCTCGGTCGTTCTGCCGCTCTGTAAACCATTACTTGCCGTGCTGACCCTTCTCACCTTCATGGGAGAGTGGAATGCATTCGGATGGCCTCTCGTGGCTCTGTCCGGAGACCCGGCGCTTTTCACCCTCCCCATAGGGATCGTTGGCGACCTGCAGGGGCAATACACCTCGAATTATGGGCGGATCATGGCAATCAGCCTGCTCATGACACTTCCCGTTGTCATCCTGTTCATCGCTTTCCAGAAATATTTCGTTGAGGGTCTTGCCCGTTCCGGAATCAAATAAAGGGAGGCTGTTGTTCACCGAGATCGCTGGGATGAATTCCGGTCCCTGACTTTCGACAATATGTCTCGCTTATGTATCTCGCCCGGGCACAAAATGCTGTCGACGGTGCTGAGGAAAGCCGGATCACGGCACAATCGATGGCGGAAGTCGACACGATGACGTGGTCGCAGGGTGACAAGCTGCACCCATCGACGCCGGTGTGCGATCCCGCAATTGCTGCGCCGGCACTGGTGGCGGCGCAGCGGGTGACCGCTATCCAGGGAAAACTCTCGGCTCCGTTAGATCAACTCCTAACCAACAGCAGCGCGGCGAGCACCAAGAAATGCGAGCAACGTTCCGTCGGCGGATTCTGCAAACTCCCGCATGAGCGATCCTCTTCCATCGTGAACGCTGCCCAGTCTCGCTGTCGCTCGATGCTGCACCACTGGTCCGCTGCCGGGGCGCCAGTTCGGGCTAGGTGGGCGCAGGCCCGAGCCAGCGGCAGCCTCGCACGCGGAGCCCGAGCGTGAGTGCTCTCACGCCGATGTAGCCGAGGCCGAACGCCGACCATACGGCCAGAATGCTGTGCTGCTGGCTGCCCCACCACAGCAGCGGGAGGTAGACAGCCACAGTGAGGATGCCGCTCAGCGCGAGATAGCGTCCGTCTCCGGCTCCGATCAGAACACCGTCGAGTACGAATACGAAGCCCGCCACTGGCATCCCCACCGCCATCACCACGAGCACGGGCACCAACGCCCGGTTCACCGGCTCGTCGCTCGTGAAGACCCGTGCGAGCACGGGCGAGAGGGCGGCAATGACGACCCCGGCGAGCAGGCCGGCGAGCACTCCGAACCGCACCAACCGCCGCGTTATGAGCACCACCCGATGGGGCTGGGCTGCTCCGAGGCCGTGCCCGATCATCGCCTGCGCGGCGATAGCGAGCGAATCGAGCACGAAGGCGAGGAGGGAGAACGCTGCGAGCGCCACCTGCAGCGTGGCGAGGCCGGTGACACCGAGCAGGCTCGCGGCGAACATCGTCGCGAGCATCGCTAGTCGCAACGACGCCGTTCGCATGAGCAACCAGCCCCCGGATGTAGCGGCGAGGGCCACCCCGGCGAACCCCGGCCGCAGTCGGGCGCCGGTCGCTCGGGCCGCGCGCGCGACCGACAAGGCAAAGAGGGCGGCCATCCCCCACTGCGCAATGACTGTGCCCAGCGCCGATCCGGCGATTCCCCAGCCGAGCCCGTAGATGAACAGGGCGTTGAGTCCGGCATTGGCCGTGAACCCCACGGTCACGATCTTCAGGGGGGTGCGCGTGTCCTGCATTCCGCGCAGCAGGCCCGTCGCGGCGAGCACGAAAAGCATCGCGGGCAGGCCACAGACGGAGATCGTGAGGTAGCTCACGGCGGCGGCGGAGACATCTGGGGCAGACCCGAAGGCGGCGACGGTGGCGGGTGCGAAGAACAGCCCGAGCACGAGCAACACGGCACCCACGGCGAGCGCGAGCCACGCACCATCCACTCCGGCTCGTACGGCAGCGGTCCGGTCTCCCGCTCCGAGCAGCCGCGCAACGGCCGGGGTGGTGGCGTAGGCGAGAAAGACGAGCAATCCGACCGCCGTCTGCAGTACCACGCTGGCGATACCCAGTCCGGCAAGCGGCACGCTGCCGAGATGCCCGACCAGTGCGGTATCCACAAGCAGGAAGAGCGGCTCCGCGACGAGGGCGGCGAGTGTCGGAACGGCAAGGCGCAGTATCTCGCGGTCGAGCGGATGGACGACTCTCACTCGATCAGGCTAGACGCCGAACCGCAACGTCATCCCCGCCCGGCCCACCAGCGGGCGTACCGTCATCGTTCATGCGTGCCGCGGCTGGAGTGTCTGTCACCAGGGCGCAGGCGGGCAATCACCGCGAGCGCTCGACCTCCAGGACGATCCCGGGGAGCACGCGCTCCATGTATGGGCCCCAGAGGAACTTGATGATCGCGGCGAGCGGCAGGCCGTAACCCGACTTCGAGTGGAAGGTGTACCGCCAGCGGATGAGGGTGCCATTCGGCGCCGGGGTGAAAGTCCACTCTGCCCGTGCGCTCTCCACCATGACGCCGAAGACTTTCTGGAAGTCGGTGAGGTTGTAGGCGAAGAATTCGAGGCGATCGACGTTGGTCGTGTGCTCGATAACGCTGCCACCATCGGAGAGCATAAGCTGCCTGGTCTGTCCGACAGCGTCCCAGTCGCCAGTCTGATCGCGCACCTCCACGACAGCGGGGAGCAATCCGGCCTTCGGGTAGAGGCCCACCGGTGTGTGCATCGTTGCGACGTCCCAGGTGCGATCAAGCGACGCGGTGGCAAGCAGTTCTGTAACGGCGGTCACGCTGCGTCCGGACATTCAATTCCTCATTTCATAATGGCGACAGATGGTTCGGAGCCGCGGTCGTTCGGGTTTGCGCAGGTCATGGGCTCCGCAGCGCGCGGCGCTAGTCAATTACACCGCTACTCCGCTACGGAATGAGCGCAATCTTGCCGCCGGGATGCCCGGCCTTGAGCAGCGTGAGGGCTTCGATCGCATTGGCGAGCGGAAACGTCCGTGCGATCGGAACCACCAGCCCGCCGTCTCCGGCGAGCGCGATGAGCTCGGCGCGCACTGTGCGGCGATAGGCCGCACTCGCGGGCAAGGCCCCCATAATGAGGCGGATGCCCGCGCCCTCCGCCCGCTGCATTGCGGCTATCGTGACAATCCTGCTGCGATCCGCGACCAGCGTGAGCGAGACATCCACCGCTTCATCGGTTCCCACCGTGTCGAGACAGGCGGCGATGCCCTCGGGCGCGAGATCGCGTACGCGCTGCTGGAGTCCGGGCCCGTAGGTGACCGGCAGGGCGCCGAAGCGCTCAAGCACCGGGAAGCTGCTCTTACTCGCGGTGCCGATGACGCGAACGCCCAGAAGTCTCGCTTGCTGGATGACGCTGACCCCGACCGCCCCGGAGGCGCCGTGAACCAGCACGGTTTCGCCGGCGGTGGCCCCGGTCACGTGCAGCATCTCGGAGGCGGTGGTTGCAGCGAGCAACAGGTTCGCCGCCTCGGGGAAGCCCAGCGAGGCTGGCTTCGCGAAAACGTTCTTCGCGTCGACCGTGATCGCGGTGGAGTAACCCCCCTGCACGAGGAAGGCAATAACCTTGTCTCCGATCGCACCACCGCCCGACGCGATAGTCGTATCCGCACCGATCGCGCTGAGGACACCCGCAACCTCGTAACCGACGCAGATCGGCAGGAGTGCCCGATCCGATCCGCGCGCGATGTGCTTGAAATCGGCGGGATTCATGCCCGCGGCTCGCACCGAGATCGTCACTTCGCCCCTGCCCGGAGCAGGAACCTCC
>JAYTTG010000432.1:0-4150 GCA_043745175.1 Microbacteriaceae bacterium | reverse complement strand
TTCCGTCGTCCGGGGCGATGAATCCAAAGCCCTTTTCAGCGTTGAACCACTTCACTGTTCCTAGTGCCATTATTTTCTCCTTCAGGAGTCTTCGCGCGAATCCGACTTTCGGATCCACTCGTCGCGGTGTTCATCGTCCGCTCCCGAAAGAAACATGGCACCCATCGTTCTGGTTATTTCTAACCAGTGCGGCAAGCTCCAAGCATTCAAGATGTGCGAGGTACTGCAACTGCACGACCAACTGTAGTGCACATACCCTGTTTTAGGCACCCGTGTAGTGAGAACGCGACACATTGGCCTCGGGCTTTCTTCCCAGGGTCTACTTTCCCGGTGGCACGGATCACCGATGCAGTCTTGAACTGACCGTGACTTTCCCAACCTTTGTTTTCCCGGCACCCGGCACGAACACGACCGGGCTGTCGTCGGGCGATGAGGTCGTGGCTACCCTGGAGCTCGACCAATCGCCCCGCGAGATAGAGGTACCGCTGGATCTCGCTGAGGCGCTCTCACAAAGCGCGCGGTCGGCATTCGACGCCCTTTCGACATCACGACGTGGCGCCTTCGTGCACCAGGTGGAATCAGCCAAAGCCGCCGAAACGCGCGCACGCGGAGTGGCGACCATCGCGGCACAACTGGACGAATAGGCTCGCTGGAGAGCGGTCAGGCCTTCGAGCGACTGCCGCCATGCCTGATATAGCCGACAATCGCAGTGACAACGAAAAGTACGATGCCGATGACGGCAAGCCAAAGAAGTCCCTTGATGACGAAACCCAGGAAGGCAACAGCGAGCCAGATAACGAGCAGGAGAACAATAAAACCGATCATGACGGCGACCGTACTCTTCCCCTCGCATGATTGGGCCCCTTCGCAGGATCGGGTCCCTTCGCACGATCGCGCCTGAGCCTGACATCGAGGGTCGACGGCATACTGAACCAATGCCCGCGATATCCACCCTCATCTCACAGAGCAAGCTCCTGGATCGGCGCCTCTCGAGCCAGCACCTCGCATCGACGATGGAGGGATCCGGGGATGTCACAGCGGCGGTGCGGCAGTTGTTCGCCGTCCAATCTCAGGACTTCGCACAGTCGCTTTGGAGCGTCGGCCTTCGCACGCCCTGGGCCCATCGCTCAGACCTGCTCGCCACGATGGCTGCGGGTTCGATCGTACGGTCGTCGTCTCTTCGAGGCACGCTGATGATGGTCGCCGCCGAGGACCTCCGCGATATTTTGGCGCTCACCGCGGGGCGCACGATTGCGTCGATGAGCTCGCGGCAGCGACAGCTCGAGCTCGATGAAGCGACGATGACTCGATCGCATGAGACGATCGAAGCGGCCGTTTCCGGGCGGAAGGCGATGGGTCGCCAGGCTATTCTGCGCACGCTCGAGGGTGCCGGCATCCGCACCGATTCGCAGCGCGGGTGTCACATTCTCTGGCTGCTGGCCGAGCGCGGAATCGTCTGCTGGGCCCCCCGATCGGCACTCAGCAGGGACTGGTGCTCGTGGAGGAATGGATTGAGCCAACCCCGGATTTCGAACGCGACGAGTTGCTCGCCCGCTTCGTGATCCGGTACTTTGCCGGGCACGGACCGGCAACCGTCGCCGACCTCGCCTGGTGGGCGCGACTGACACTTGCGGATGCCCTGCGCGGTATCGCGGCTGCCAGCGACACCCTCTGCGATACCACTGTTGACAGTGCTACCTATTGGATGACAGCTGACTCGCCTGATCCCTCACGCCACAGGGCGGAGGCGCTCGCCCTATCCGGATTCGACGAGTACCTGCTCGGCTATACAGACCGATCGAGGCAACTCGCGCCTGAGCACACGAGGCAAATCATGCCTGGCGCAAACGGGATCTTCCTGCCCACGATCGTTGCGGCCGGCCGGTTCATCGGCACGTGGCGCCGACCAGCCACCAATCGGATTATCGAAGTCGTGCCAGAGCCGTTCGAGCATCTCACTCCGACGCAGTCTCACTCGTTCGAGGCGGCGGCCAAGAGATATCGTGAATTCTGCGCGAACTAGCCGCTCGGCGCCCGCATACGCCTCGGTGCACCGCAACCTTTGATCGCGGCCATCACGCCTATCCACGCACAGCGGACGCCGTGCATCCTCCGACATCGGGGAGTATCCCCTCACTAGAGTTCCAGGCCACTGGTATCAGGTTCGGCCGAGTCGAGATCCCCACCAGAGATTGCGGCGCCGTGCGCGGGTGAACTCGACTTCTCGATTTGCACAGCCCTGGCACGAAGAGCGGCCGCGGCCCCCCGGGTATCTGGCTCGACCAGCGATGTCTCGATCGGGGAAGTGATGAGTTCACTCGACGGACCGATCACCGGGTTGGCCGTGATGACCTGACCGTCGGGAAGCACAGCGGGTAAAGCCACAACCTTCGCCACGTCGCTCATCGGGGCCGAGGCAGCGAAATCGAGGAGTGCCGCAGTACCCTCGTCACGGGGATGAAAGTCTCTCCACCCTTACGCAACACGCTTCAAAGCCCTGGAGTGCCCCTGTTCACAGGAAACGTCAGGGAATTGTACGAATACGGAGAAGGGCGTAGTGAAGAGCGTTCCGCTATTCCCCGCAGAACGCGACCCGCACGCGAACAATCAGCTGCGCGTCATGATCCAAGCGAGCAGGTAGCTGCGCGAGTTACCGTCGTCGACGAACTTTTCCGGCAGATCTCGGGCGATCGCGAGCGCCGCCTTTGCCTGGTCGGTGCCGCCAAGCGCGGCGTACATCAGCAGATAGTCGCCAAACTGCTTGTTGTAGTCACCCAAAGTCGCTTCATCCACGCTCTTCGCGATGCGCTTCGATTCGCCACTAAGGTATCCGCTGACCGGACTCATCGGGATGAGCTGGATGCCGAGCTTGGCGTTCACATCCGCGCTGAACCAGGTGGAGTAGTCGCGCTTGCCGCCCCAGTTGAGAGCAACCACGGAATGCTGGTAATTCGCGTACACGGGGTCGGAGGTATCGAAGTCTGTCCAGTACGACCGGGCGGATGCCGCTTCGCTCGCCAGCATCCACAATGCCTGCTTCTTCAGCGCGCCATTATGGCTCACCGAGCCCCAGAGGGCGAGGCCGTTCCAGGCGTTCACCGCTTCGGAGCTGGACTCGAGGTTGTTACCGTCGGCGAACGGCGAGTAACCCGAGGCCCAGGAGTGACCGGAATAGGCATCGAAGCCGCGGCGATCCGGGAAGTACTTCGAGTGGCCGCTGGAGGCGAGATCCGCTGCCAGGAGGTTCATCACCGGGCTGATCTTCGTGCGGAGAGCCGAGTCGTGGGAGGCGGCAACGCTCGCCGCATAGAGGAAGTAGCCGTAGTGGAAGTTGTGGTCGTTGAACTGGTCTGAGCCGAACGAAGCAGTGAGTCCGACGATCCCCTTCGTCTTGGCGTCGTAGACGAAACAGCGCTCCGCGTTCGACTTGCAACGCGTGGGATCCGTCCACTCGCGCAGGGCGTCGCTGAGCTTCGCTCCGACTGTCTTGGCGGCCGCCGTGTCTCCGAGCTGGTCGGCAAGCATCAGCAGGTTGGCGAGACGATAGAGCGCCTTGCCACCGAAGTAGGTGTCGGCCGGGAGGGCGGCGGTCCGCGCAACATCCTGCGCGAGCGTCGAAACGAGACCCGCTTTCTGGGAAGCATCGAGGGATTTGAGGTCGAGGGTGTCGGATGGAGCGACCGTTGGGCTCGTCCAGGAAAGAGTCTTCGCTGCACAGAGGTACATCGTGCCGTAGATGGAGGGGTAGCTGCCCAGAGTGCAGGGGGGCGTGGTCATCGACTTCTGCTGGTGCGGGAGCGTCGCGATGAGGGTGTCGTCGTGGTGGATCGTGCTGTAGCCGAGCGTGGTCGAAGCGGCGGCGCCCCCGCTGGCGTAGTCGAGCTTCACCGCGGTGACCGGCACCGCGTGCGCGGCGACCGCCGAGAGCGTGCCATCCAGCGGAACGGGGAACCAGGTTGCGGTCGCACCATCCGCGAGGCTGAGAGTGGCGCCGTCGGTCGACACCGATCCAGTGGTGCGGAGGCCATAGGTGGTCTTCCCGATCGTGGCCGAATAAAGGGCCTTGCCAGCTGGGCTGAATTTCTGGCCGAGCTTCAGTGTGACCTTCTTCGCGGCGGTAAAGCTCACGAGAGGCGAGCCCTCTGCAATC
>JAYTTG010000431.1:0-4166 GCA_043745175.1 Microbacteriaceae bacterium | reverse complement strand
CAGCGGCAGAGGCAACGGCAGCCGAGGCGGGAGTGCCGTCACCCCGCCGCCGCCCCTGCGGGACGGCTACTCGGTCACCGAGCCGATTAGTCTGGCCGACCTTGTCAACTTCACGCCTGTCGCGGGCATCGATCACATGGAGCCCGACGGCTGGATGGTCGTGGGGCTCGACACCAATTTCTATGCGACAGTCGAGTCCGGTGTCCAGACGGGGCTACTGCTCGAGCTGCCCGCATCGGTACGGTTCACAGCGGAGCGGTATCGGTGGTCGTACGGCGACGGAGGGAGCGCCACTCGATCGACCCGAGGATCCAGCTGGGCGGCATCCGGCGTAGGGGAATTCGACCACACCGCCACCAGCCACGTCTACCGCATGGCTGGCAACTACTCCATCGATCTCACCATCGACTACAGCGCCGAGTATCAATACGCGGGAGGGCCATGGGTCTCGATCTCCGGCACCATCCCTGTCGCGGCCAATCGGTTGGTCGCCGCAGCGGGTGCCGCGAACACCGTCCTCGTCGGACATGACTGCGCGCAGCATCCGTCCGGGCCGGGTTGTCGATGACGCAATGCCGGCTGCCGTGAAGCTTCGGCCCGCTCTCAGCGCGTCCATATAGAGTGCACAGGTTGGCGGTGAAAGCTTGCATCGCTCGGAAGGAGCAGCCCCCATGACCGACGTACCGCAGGATCCCCGTTCCGGAACCGAAGACGGCGACGCAAGCGCCATCGAGAATTCAGAAACTCTCGGACAGACCGAGGCGCGACTGAATGAAGGCGCCACCTCGAAGCCAGCGGCTCCGGCAGCTGAGACCCAGCCGCTCGCCCCCGAGCCCGCTGTGGAAAGCCCGACCGCGTCGGCATCCACCCAGCCCCTCGATCGTGACTACGCCTGGTCACCCGCCGCACCGGCGGACACCAAGCGCTCCAACAAGGTCGGGATTATCGCAGCCCTTGCTGTCGGGGCCCTCGTCGGAGGGGTCTCCGGCGCTGGCGTCGCGGCGTGGGCAGTCTCGGCGAACCAAGGCAACAATTTCTCGAGTGCAACGTCGAACAGCACTCCCCAAAACATCACGGTAAATGACACTTCGAGCGTCAACAACGTCACTGCCGTCGCCGCGAAGGCGGCACCGAGCGTTGTCACTATCTCAGTGACGGGCAAAAGTGCATCGGGCACTGGATCGGGCGTGGTCCTCACCAAGGACGGCTATATTCTCACCAACACCCACGTCATCACACTCGACGGGGAAACCGCCGATCCCGCCGTGCAGGTCACCACCACCGACGGCCACCTCTACGCGGCCTCCGTAATTGGGACCGACCCGATTGCCGACCTCGCAGTCATCAAGCTGAAGGACGCCAGCGGCCTCGTCCCCGCCGAATTCGGTGACTCGAGCAAGCTCAACGTCGGGGAGACAGCCATCGCGATCGGCGCCCCGCTCGGACTCAACAACACTGTCACCGACGGTATTGTGAGCGCCCTCAATCGGAGCATCTCGATTGCTTCCTCGGCGGCGCCAAAAACCGGCGATAGCAGCACGCCCAAGTCGGGCAGTCCCTTCGACTTCTGGCAGTTCGACAACGGCCAGGGCGGCACGCAGGGACAGTCAACTACCGCGCCAGCCAGCATCTCTCTTCCAGTGATTCAAACGGATGCGGCAATCAATCCCGGCAATTCGGGTGGCGCGCTGCTCAATTCCGATGGCAAAGTCATCGGTATCAATGTCGCCATCGCCAGCGCCGGTCAGACCAGTGCGTCCTCGCAATCGGGCAGCATCGGCGTCGGCTTCGCGATCCCGGCCAACCTTGCCCAGCGCGTCGCCAACGAGATCATCAAGAACGGCAAAGCCACACACGGTCTGCTCGGAGCAAGCGTGCAGGACGTTTCAGCCAGCAGCGGCAGTACCGTGGTGGGAGCCAGCATGAAGGACATCAGCCCTGGTGGGGCGGCTGAGAAGGCGGGGCTGAAGTCTGGTGACGTCGTCACCGTTTTCAATGGTGCACCAATCACCAGCAGCACCGATCTCACCGCCCAGGTGCGCTTTCTTGCGGCAGGCTCGACCACGTCACTCACCTACGTACGCGGCGGAAATCCCAGCACCGTAGATGTGACTCTCGGAACGCTCAAGCAGTAACACCGTTACGCAGCAGTCGAAACGGATATTCGTCCCAGAGCGAATGTCGGCGGCGGGTGTCCGTTTCGCAGTCTGCCGGGGCTCCGATCAGGTCGGCTGATAGGCTCGACCGACCGGCCGTCCAGACATTGGAACCCATGCTCAACGAGGTACACGCCCTGCCCGGAGTGTCCTATGTCATCCCTGTACTGAATGAAGTCGCTTACATCGAGACTGCCGTTCGCACGGTGCTCGAGCAGGACTATTCGGGACCGACCGAGCTCATCCTGGCCTTGGGGCCGTCGTCGGACGGCACGACTGAACTCGTTCAGCGGCTGGCCGCAGGAGACGATCGCATCATCGTCGTCTTCAATCCAGCGACCGATATCCCGGTGGGCCTCAACGTCGCGATCCGCGCGACTAGGTATCCGGTGATAGTGAGAGTGGATGCCCACTCCGAGCTGGATCCGACCTATACACGCCGCGCAGTGGAGACTCTCACTCGCACGGGCGCCGCGAATGTCGGCGGAGTCATGCGGGCCCGGGGCAAGACTCCCTTCCAGTCCGCGGTGGCCCGGGCCTACAACAGTCGCTTCGGGCTGGGCGGCGGCAGCTATCACGGGGGAACCGAGGAGGGGCCGGCGGAGTCGGCGTACCTCGGTGTGCTGCGCCGGGATGTGCTCGACGAGGTGAACCTGTTTGATGAATCCGTGCGTCGCGGCGAGGACTGGGAACTCAACCTGCGAATTCGCAACGCTGGTCACACGGTGTGGTTCGATCCGTCGCTCGAGGTCACCTATTGGCCGCGGGAGAGCTGGTCGAAGCTCGTGCGCCAGTTCACGGCGACAGGTATCTGGCGCGGCGAACTGGTGCGCCGCTATCCCGCGCGCAACCCGTGGAGATTTTTCGCGCCTCCGCTGCTCGTTGCGAACGTGGCATCGAGCATCCTGGTTTTGCTACTGCAGCTGACCGGGGTTGTGCGAGGTTGGCCAAATGTCGTGTTGTCGCTGATTTATCTCGGTCCGGCCGTCTACATCGCGCTGCTTGTGCTGCTCTGCTTCTCCGGCGCCGGTGGTCCGGGCTGGTCGGATCGCTGGAGGTTCTTCCTCGTGCTGCCCACCATGCACCTGAGCTGGGGCGTGGGATTCATCGTGGGCCTCGTGCGCGGCGCCCGCGACACCGTCGATACCTCTCGCACCGGCATCTGATCAGCCCGGCATGAGCCGAGTATCAGTCCGGCATCAGCCGATAAGACCCTCGGCTAACAGCCGCTGCACCACCCGGTCGGCGGCGTGACCATCATCCCGGGGGTTGAATCGTTCTCGCCATGCACGATATTTCTCGGTGAACTGCCGCCGCACGTTATCGCGATCCCGTACGAGTGCGGCCAGCTCCGCAACCGTGGTGACCACCGGACCGGGTGCCACCGGGATGAGATCGAAGTAAAACCCGCGAAGCTTCTCGCGATAGTGATTGAGATCCGGAGTGAAGAAGTAGACGGGCTTACCGGTAACGGTGAAATCGAACATTACCGACGAGTAGTCGGTGATCAGGGCATCCGCCACCAGGAAGAGTTCGGAGACATCGGGATATCCGGTCACGTCGAGCACGTTCGGCGCGCGCACGTCCTCGCCAGGCAGCAGCGTGCGGGAGTGTCCACGAATCAGCGTCACGTATTCGTCGCCGAGCAGCTCGGCGAAGCGAGCCACATCGAGATGGTCCACATGGTCGGGCCGATCGTCGCGCCAGGTGGGAGCGTAGAGCAGCACGGTAACCCCCGACGAGATACCGAGCCGATCCCGGATAGCCGCGGAATTCCCCGTGAGCAGTACGTCGTTGCGGGGATAACCTTCTTCCCATACCGATCCAGTAAACGCATACGCCCTACGGAATATACCCCGACTGTAGGGGTTCTGGGCGAGCAGGATGTCCCACCGTCCGCGTTCGCGCAGTGTCGCGATCGCGGGACGAAGGCCGAGCCGCACCCGGCTGAGTGCGAGCTTCTTGAGCATCGTGCCGTGCCAGGTCTGCAGAACGGTCTGGTAGCGGCGT
>JAYTTG010000430.1:0-15784 GCA_043745175.1 Microbacteriaceae bacterium | reverse complement strand
TCGATGGAGTTGTTCATGTTGAGTTCACCCGGGAATCCGGCGTCTCCAGTTGTCGGAAACCCTCGCGTCGCCATGCAGGCCAGAGTGCCCGGCCCATAGAAATACAGGGCCGAATCGAATCCCTTGCGTAACGCCCGAGTGGCCTGGAGCACAGCCACAAAGCTAACCGAAGACTCGTGCGGGATGCCGTGAACCAGCGTGAAGTACGTTTCACCGTCTTGGGCTTTGTAGTCGGGGAAAACTTTTGTCGAGCCGTAGATGTTGCTGCCCGCGGGTAGTGAGGGGTGTGGGATCTCTGAGAGGGTCTTCTCGATGTTGGCGGTGATCTCGTCGTCGAACATGGGCATGAGGTTCTCCTTGCATTCGTGGTTGGGCGGTACTAGTTGGAATAGTCGTTAGACAGCGTGCTCAGGCGTAATAGAGGGCTGCGAAGTTATCTCGGAGGAACAGGCGTCCGAGCTCGGTGTCTTTGACCGCCGCGTTCATGCGGGCGAGTTCGCCCTCGTGGTCGCCCCACGGAGCATCGCTCGCGAACAGGATGCGGTCTTCGCCAAAGCCGCGGCGTTCGATCTCCTGCACGAGCCATCGTGGCGCGAAGCCGATCGCCCAGCTTGTGTCGGTGTAAACCTTCTTACCAGCGGCGATCCAATCGAAGAGGCGCCCGCCAATGAGCTTCATGTGACCGCTCATTCCACCGCCCAGATGAACGAGATGGATTTTTACCTCGTCGCCATACTTTTCGACCAATTGACCGACATGGTCGATATCTGACGCTCCGCCAGGACTTGTGTGGACGTGAACCACGAGGTCATGAGTCTTCGCAGCGCCGAAAATTTGATCGAGCTGCGGGATGCACTCCGGGGCTGTTGGATTGCCCCCCAAAAGGAAGCTTGTCTTCAGAGCGCGTACACCTGCCTCTCCGGCCAACGACAGCGCCTGTGCATTCAGATGTGCGTCCGCTGGTTTGGGTGACACCCAGAGTCCGGAGGCAATGCGATCGTGTTTTTGGCCAGCCTCGACCGCCAGTTTGTTCAATTCGAACGCGGCCGTTGCAATTGGAACCCCATAATTGGGCAGCACAAGCGCGCGCTCTGTGCCCTCAGCGTCGAGATCTGCGATCAGTTCGGCTATTGTTGCTTTCGCCGTTGTGTCCGCACGGATCGGCGGGCCGCCGTAAAACGGCCACGGCGGCAAGACGCCGATGTGACGGTGCGAGTCCGAGGTGACCATTGCTTCCATGCGTCAAGTACACCGGGTGATTGTCTCGGGTTGGTTTCCACAGGAAGACGGGGACGTTTCCCCGGGTAACAGTCTGACGTCGCGAAACTGTACGCGGTTCTGAATCTATGCCGACTACACCTCCGAGAGCAGCAATCGGACTATCACTCCTCAGACCAGAGATAAACGCCTGATAGACCAACCAGGGCGACCGACTCATGGCCGTACTGCTGTCTTCGATTCCACTATTCCCCCCTCCCAAGACGCGAACAAACCTGGGAAGCCTTTTCCCTGCACTGCACCACCGGAAAGTTTCTCTTCCCTAAAGCCGCGACCAAACAAGCTGCACGAGCGTCGCGGTCTACCGCATGCTCAGCCTGTTTCTATGGCACAGTTCGTTCCATTAGCTCGATCCAAGTGGGCGAAAATTTGCACCTTGATACACCAGACTCACATCTGTGCGGTTCTTCAGGCTCCTTATTGACGTGTGGGCAATATTTTATGCGCTTGGGTCGCCGTCGATATTTTCGGTCGAAAGTCTGCTGGTGAGTGCAGGTGGAGCTCTACTGGTTTGCTAGTGCGCTCGAGAGCGAAAATTGGGTGCACTCCTTGACTTCACCGAAGCAGCACCGAAGCAGCGGGAACGGTCATCGGATGACATGAGGCCTGGTCACACGATGGTGTTCAAGCTGGGGAGCATCCGATCGACAGTGTCATTTCGACGAGTAGCCCGTTCATCACCATTTGTTCTACTGCGGTCCGTCCGAACAGAGTGAAACCCCGACGGCTGTAAAACCGTAATGCTGGTGTGCTGCCGTCGTACACGAACAATCTCAGACGAGGACCGTATCCGGCCGCCCATCTCTCGACCTGGTCGAGCAGCCGGTCAGCGACCCCCAGGTCACTCCCGCGGAACTCCGCCGTAACGTATACGCCCGTCAACACTGGCTCAGGGCCGTGCTCGTCTCCGAGCTGGCAGAACATCATGCCCACCCACCGACCAGTATCGTGCTCCATGGAGACATACGAGGCTGCATCGTCACGATCGCCACGCGCTGCCCGCATTCGCCATGCGGCCTCATCCATTCCCAGCGTGGTTTCCCGCGTGGCACCATACGAAATCGGATGTTCCGTCGCATTCTCGACCCGAAACTCCCACAACACCAGCCAATCTTCCTCCGTCGTACTTCGGATACTGATCAGTTCGTGACCGTTACCCATCCGAAAACCCTAGCGGCCGACCACCACCGGTAACCTCGGTCCCGTTGAGTCCGTAAGCGGAGCCTTAGACGAGACACCGCGGGGGCGACTCCGAGCCTCTGGCCCTACGGGGTGAGTGACGTGACCGGACCTCTTCTACGTCCGACCCTAGTTTGGGTCGCATTTTGAATTGTCGGAACGTCCACATCTCAGCATGGCCTTGCCGTTATATCCCTAATTGCATCTTGTATACAGCATTATTGGGTCATGGTCTTTTCTCAGCCCGACGTCCCTACGACTCGGCCCGTCATTCGTGGAACTTTCGGAACCGTCGCCTCATCGCACTGGCTCGCGACCGCGACCGGCCAATCCGTTCTCGAACGTGGTGGTAACGCGTTTGATGCGGCGGTGGCGGCGGCCTTTGTTCTGCATGTGGTCGAACCCCATCTGAACGGTCCCGGTGGGGACCTCTCGCTGATCTTCCAAGGGAAGAATGACCCGATCCCGCAGGTCGTCTGCGGCCAGGGGCCGACCCCGGCCGCGGCGACGACCGAGCACTTCGCGGCGCAGCGCCTCGATATGGTGCCGGGTGCGGGAGCACTGGCAGCAACTGTGCCCGGCGCGGTGCCCGCATGGTTATTGCTCCTGCGGACGCGCGGTACCTGGGACATCGCCGAGGTCCTCGCCTACGCCATCGGCTACGCCCGCGATGGGCACCCCCTTCTCCCATCCGCGGTTCGGACGATTGCGGCCGTTCGATCACTTTTTGACGACCATTGGCAGACATCGGCTGCCCAATGGCTCCCCGGGGGCAGACTCCCTAAGCCGCATGAGCTGTTCGTGAACGCGGCATACGCAGGCACCCTCGAAAGACTTATCGAGGCCGCCGACTCGGCAACTGACCAGGGGCGCGAGGGGCGGATCCATGCGGTCGCCGCTGCATGGTCGACCGGATTCGTTGCCGAGGCGATCGATCGGGCGATGCGGGTACCGCATCGGCACTCGTCGGGAACCGACCATTCTGGTGTGCTGCGGGCGTCGGACCTCGCGGCATTCCACCCCACGATTGAAGAGGCGGTGTCCATCGACTTCCGCGGGGTGACGGTCGCGAAGACCGGTGCCTGGGGTCAGGGGCCAGTGCTTCTGCAGATGCTGAGCATCCTGGGCACCCTCCCCGACGAGCTACTTGATCCGGGTACCGAGATCGGAGCGCATACGATCCTGGAAGCCATGAAGCTCGCCCTCGCCGATCGGGACGCGTATTACGGCGACCCCGCAAGGGACGAGGCTCCCGTACCGCTCGAAGTCCTCCTGTCTGCGGAATACGGCCGCCAGCGGGCTGCCCTGATTGGCAAAACGGCATCCGCCGAGTTTCGGCCAGGAACAATCGCCGGCCACACCCCCCACTTCCCTCCTCTTGTCGCTGAGCTGGACGACTCGTCTGCGGACGAAGCTACCGGCGAGCCGACTGTACGTGTGTCCGGGGCGACGCGGGGCGACACCTGCCACCTCGACGTAGCCGATCGATGGGGCACCATCATCGCGGCCACACCATCCGGAGGGTGGCTCCAATCGTCCCCCACTATTGCCGAGCTCGGTTTTTGCGTTGGTACGCGACTTCAGATGTCGTGGCTAGACGGGATGTCCCCCTCCCGGTTACGGCCCGGACGTCGCCCCCGGACCACCCTCAGCCCAACCCTCCTGCTCGTCGACGGTGAACCGGTCGCGGCGTTAGGAACGCCAGGAGGTGATCAGCAGGATCAATGGCAGCTGCTGTATCTCCTTCGCACCATCATCGGTGGATACGATCCGCAGGAGGCCATCGATGCTCCCATGTTCCATTCGACCCACCTCATCAGCTCGTTCTGGCCACGATCCTGGGTACCAGCTGGCGCGGTGGTCGAGGATCGAGTTGGAACGGATGTCATCGACGGACTACGGCGGCGGGGCCACCGGATCACAACGGTGCCTGACTGGACGCTTGGGCGGCTCAGTATGGCCGGGTACGAGCGCGGCGTCTTCGTCGCAGCCGCCACATCGCGAGGCGGACAGGCCTACGCGGCTGGCCGCTGAGCCTGCGGATACCGGCGCCGGAACCCGATGACTATATCGAAATAGGATAGCGGCTATGAGTTTATTGGATGCCGCCAGCGTTGTTCTGGCATCACATCAACCGCTCCGAGACGTTGTGGCGGCGGAGATTCGTCGCCTGATTCTCGACGGCCGACTCGCCCCTGGGGAGCGTCTCATCGAGGACCGGCTGGCCGAGCAGCTGGGTGTCTCCCGCAATCCCATCCGGGAGTCCATTCGGATTCTCGAGTCGGAGGGCTTCCTCGAGGTCGCCGCCCGAAGGGGCGCCTCGGTAGCGACCTTCTCCCCGGAGCAAGCAGAGGATTTTTTCGGGGTCAGGCTCGCTCTGGAACCGTTCGGCGCGCGCGCAGCTGCTGCTTCATCCGATCGGGCCGAGGGGGTTGGGAAGATGCGCTGCATCCTCGCAAAAGTCGAATCGGAGGCGGATGAGCTCGGCCCCGATATCCTGGCGAATCTCCACAGCGACCTGCACTCGATCGTCTTCGAGATGTCGGGGAACACTTACCTGATCGCGATAGCACTGCCGATGGTCAAGCGCGGCCAGTGGCTCCTGCGGCAGTACGCTCCGCTCGGGTCACCGGCCGCCTGGTCAGAGCACCACGGTTTGATCGCTGCAATCGAAGACGGCGACCAAGACTTCGCCGAAGCTCAGGCGCGTAACCACGTTTTGAGCGTCCGCAACCAGATCATGAAGCGGATGACCGGTCGGGGCTGATCCAGCATCAGCAGATCCACCGGGCGGGCGGACTACTCCCTGCCCGAGTGTCACGATCCTGTAGTTGCGTACCTTCACCGGGATGGTATCCAAAATCATTCCAGCGGCCCTACTGAGTGGCACGATTACTTTGTTTTCACGCCTGAAACCTACTCGAAATCATCGCTTGCATACAATGTGCAGACAGGATAATTCGGAACAAATATAGGTCTAGGAAGGCTCGTCATGGCTGAAATCCCCGCTCGGAACACTGCATCTGCTGCACCCCTGGACTCGAAGTTATCCCGTCCTGCAGAGGGTCTCCGCGCGCACCGTTCTGTCTCACGTCGAGGGGTACTCCAGGTCAGTTCGCTCGTGGTTATCGGCGCCGGAATCTCCTCGCTACTCTCCGCGTGCGGTGTGTCCAGTACGGCATCGACCAGCGGGGGAGCTGCGGTCAAGGGCGGCACGATGACCGTCGGGATCGCTTCCAGCCCCGACACGCTGGATCCGGGTGCAACCGGCCTTGCGCTGACTCTCCTTCTTTCCATGGCGATGTTCGATCCGCTGGTGTGGTGGCTTCCCAGCGCCGACGGGAAAGGTAGCCAGTTCGTGCCGGGTCTCGCCAAGAGTTATACGGTCTCGCCCGACGCGACGGTTTACACCTTCGAGTTGCGGGAAGATGTTGTCTTCCATGATGGAACGAAGTTCGACGCGACGGCGGTCAAAGCGACTTACGACCATATCGTCGACCCGGCCACCCAGTCGAAGAGTGGTTTGGGAGCACTCGGGCCCTACAAGGAGACGAAAATCATCGATCCGTACACGGTCGAGATAGTTTTCACTGCTCCTAATGCGGGGTTCCTTCACCAGCAAGCGGCCGGTAATTTTGGAATCGCCTCACCGACGGCACTCAAAAAATACGGCCCGACGGGTTTCGGCAATCATCCGGTCGGGAGCGGCCCGTTCAAATTCGAGAGCTACGCCACTGGCGATCGGCTGTCCCTCGTCAAGAACACCGCCTACAAGTGGGCTCCCGCGGCGCTTGCGACCGGAGTACCCAATCTGGACAAACTCGTTTTCCGCATCATCTCGGACGATAGTGGCCGCTATAACGCCCTTCAGTCAGGACAGGTCAATATCGCGATGAATCTGCCGCCAAATGACATCGCGGCCGCGTCGAAGTCCTCCAAGTACCGCCAGTTGACGATTCCTGCAATCGGCACACCCATCGGGATGCCGATCAACGTCACAAAGTCGCCAACCGACGACCCGCTGGTGCGGCAGGCGATCCTGATGGCCGTCGACCAGGAGGTACTCGTGAAGAGCGTCTTGTTCGGCGTCGACGTCGCAGCCCACAGCGTCCTGACCCCGATCACCCCCGGCTACAGCAAGCGTTCGGCCGAGCTCTACAAATACAACCCGGCGAAGGCGGAGGCGTTACTCGAGCAGGCGGGCTGGAAGAAGAGCTCTGACGGCACACGCTCGAAGAACGGCAAAAAACTCGAACTCGAGATACTTCTCTTCAGCGGCGGCGGTTTCGAGCTCCCGACGCAATTCGTGGTTTCCGAGCTGAATAAAGTCGGCTTTACCGCGTCGACAAAAGTGCAGCCCTTCGCGACCGCTCAGCAGTCGTTCAATGCCGGCGACCACAATCTCGGTTCTTTCGGCTACTACGGAGCCGATCCATATCTGCTCAACATCTGGGCCAATTCCGACGCGATCAAGTCCGGCTTCAACTGGTCTCACTATGCAAACCCGGCGGTCGACTCCGCTATAGCCAACGCCAACGAAACCGCTGCAGATGCATCGAGGAACTCTCAGTACGAGGCTGTGTCGATGTCCCTCATGAAAGATGCGATGTATCTTCCGCTCTGGGATGTCAATGGTGCCTTCACCATGGCCTCAGCGGTGAAAGGACTCCACAGCACGTTGAACGGCTACATCACCTTCCACTCGGCGAGCGTGTGATCTATGGCATTCGTCATCCGTCGGCTGCTGGCTGCGATCCCGGTCGTGTTCGGTATCACGGTGATCGCCTTCCTCCTGATCCACCTGAGCCCCGGTGACCCTGCGAAAGTCATCCTGTTCGGTTCTCAGGCTGGCCCGTCGCAGATCACGGCACTCCGGCACCAGCTCGGCCTGGATCAGCCCCTCTGGCAGCAATATGTCAACTTCGTCGGTCAGCTGCTGCACGGCGATCTCGGCACGTCATACCTGACCAAAAATACCGTCGCGTTCGAGCTGCTGTCCCGCGCACCAAGCACGCTCGTACTCACCGGCGCGGCCATGCTGGTAGCGGTGGCGATCGGCGTGCCGCTCGGGATGGTGGCGGGGTCACGGCCGAACTCTGTGATCGACGGGGTTGCGCGGGCGATGTCGTTCATCGGGGGCGCTGTGCCCTACTTCTTCCTGGCTCTGCTGCTTGTCCTGCTTTTCAGTGTGCATCTCGGGTGGCTCCCCGCCATCGATGACGGCACTGTCGGGGGCCTGGTGATCCCTGCGGTGTCGCTGGGCTGGGGATACGCGGCGATCCTGACCCGTCTGATTCGCGGTCGAGTGATCGACGAATTTCAGAGCGAGTACGTCAGGTCGGCGCGCGCCCGCGGAGCAAGTGAACTCCGCGTTCTTCTCGCTCACGTGCTTCGTAATTCTTCGACCCCCGTGATTACGACGATCGGCCTGCAGTTCGGAAACATCCTCACTGGCGCCGCCATTACAGAGACGATCTTCGGCCGGCCGGGTCTCGGCAGCTTTCTCGCCAGCGCTATAACGAGCAAGAATATTCCTGTGGTCCAGGGGTCGGTCGTCGTCATCGGGGTGGGATACGTGGTGATCAACCTCCTGGTTGATATCGCGGTGGGCGCGATCGATCCGCGATCGCGAATTCTGGAGGCGTCGTGAGCGCCTTCACCGCTCGCTCGCTCCCACGGACGGCTTCCAAGTCGAGCCCCGGTATCGGTCGGGCTCGCACTGTTGCAGGGCGGATCGTCATCGGTGCGCTGATCCTCTTCATCTTCGCCCTCCTCGCGGCACCTGCTCTTCTGACGCACACATCACCGACCGCATCGGATACCGCTGTACTCGCCCCTCCAAGCGGTGCGCACTGGTTCGGCACGGACCAGCTCGGTCGCGACGTATACAGCCGAACCATCTACGGAGCGCAGCCCGTCTTGCTGGCAAGCCTCCTCGGTGTCCTCGTCGCGACCGTCGGGGGGGTCGCGTTCGGACTCCTTGCCGGCACCGCCCCACGCTGGCTGAATGCGGTGCTCATGCGGGTAATCGACATCTTTCTCGCACTTCCCGTGCTGCTGATCGCGCTCATCCTCATCTCCACGATCGGATCGGGGGTCCCCAGCATCGTGATCGCCATCGGGATAGCCTTCATGCCGGCCTTCGCGCGTATTGTCGAGACCTCGGTGCGCCGGCTCAGGAGCGCCGAGTACGTCCTAGCAGCCCGCTTATTCGGGTCGACCGGATGGCGGACGGCGCTACGGCACCTTGTGCCGAATCTCCTCACCGAGGTGGTGGTCCTGGCGAGCAGCGCCATCGGCTGGGCCGCTCTGACCGCCACCACCCTCAGCTTCCTCGGCCTCGGCGTACAGTTGCCACAGCCCGACTGGGGCAGTGACCTCGCCGCTGGCGCGACCTACCTCGCCACCGCATGGTGGCTCTCCGGATTCCCGGGCCTCGCCATCACGGTCCTCATCCTGCTGACTAACTTCGCGGGAGATTTTCTCCTCTCCGCCCTCGACCCCCGCAGCGGAATCCGCGTCCGTCAGACGCTGTCGAGCTTTACGCTGGGACTCCGCTCGCGAAAGGCGACTCTGTCATGACTCTTCTCGCGGTGAAGGACCTGCGCACCCGAATCGAAAACCGCCAGGGAACGGTTATGCCGGTCGATGGGGTTACGTTCTCGCTCGACGCCGGGCGCACGCTGGGGTTGGTAGGCGAGTCAGGCTCGGGTAAGACGCTGACCGGTATGTCGATCATCCGACTGCTACCGCCCGGCGGCTCTATCGTGGGCGGATCCGTGTTGTTCGACGGCGTCGAGCTGACGTCGCTCGACGACGCGGGGATCCGGCGGCTCCGAGGTAACGAGATCGCCATGATCTCGCAGGATCCGATGACCTCACTCAACCCGACCAGGACGATCGGGAGTCAATTGCGGGAGGCCTACCGGATTCATACCGGAGCCTCGCGAGCGGCGGCCAACGCGAGGGCCGTGGAGGTTCTGGCGCTGGTGGGACTACCTAGGCCACGAGAACGGCTTGACGACTTCCCGCACCAGCTCTCGGGGGGTATGCGCCAGCGGGTCATGATCGCAATCGGCCTTGTCTGCGAGCCGAAACTGCTCATTGCTGATGAGCCGACCACTGCGCTAGACGTATCAATCCAGGCGCAGATCCTTGACCTGCTCGACGACCTGAAACAGCGCCTCTCGATGGCGGTATTGCTCGTCACCCACGACATGGGTGTCATCGCCGGACACGCGGATGACGTGGTCGTCATGTATGCGGGCAAAGCGGTGGAGCAGGCCGACGTGAACGGTCTATTCCGGTCTCCCCGCCACCGCTACACGCAGGCCCTGTTCGGTTCGATGCCGACACTCGACCTCGATTCGCGCCGAGACCTTGCCACAATTCCTGGAGCCCCACCGCGACTCGTCGACCTGCCGCCAGGCTGCCGCTTCGCCGCGCGATGCCGGTTCGCGCAGGCCGACTGCTCCGTTTCGGATCCGGTACTCGTCGAAGACGGCCCCGGACATGTGCATGCCTGCCTGCACCCCGCCGAGGGTGGACTCGTGGCCGAGGTGGCTGAGGTCCTCACCCCGATCGAGGGAATTGCTCCCCCGATCCCGGGAGCCGGCGAGCCGATTATCGAGCTCGTGGACGTCAAGCGGAACTTCCCGGTCCGCGGGGGACGACCATTTTCGAGCCGCCGAACAATGCAAGCCGTTGGTGGGGTCACACTCACCGTTAGGGCAGGGGAGACGCTCGGCATCGTTGGCGAGTCGGGTTGTGGCAAGACGACGATGGGCAGAATGCTCGTCGGACTCGATACTCCCTCTGCCGGAACAGTGTCGTTTGACGGGGTCGACCTCGCGACCCTGCGCGGCGCCGCCTTCCGCACCCGTCGCAAAGATCTCCAGATGATGTTCCAGGATTCGGCCGCCGCCCTCGATCCGAGTATGCGCGTGGCCGAGCTGATCGCCGAGCCGTTGGTCGCTCAGGGAATCGGGACTCGCAACGAGCGACGAGCCGTCGTCGCAGAACTCCTCGACGCCGTGGGGCTGCCGGCTGCCGCCGCCGACCGGTACGCCCACGAGTTCTCCGGGGGCCAACGCCAACGAATCGCGATCGCCCGCGCGCTGACTTTGCGTCCCCGCGTGATCGTTGCCGACGAGCCGGTGTCGGCACTCGACGTCTCAGTGCAGGCGCAGATCCTCAATCTCATGCGCTTACTGCAGCGCCGCTTCGGTCTGACTTACGTCGTCATCTCGCATGATTTGTCGTTGCTCAAGTATCTGGCCGACAGAATCGGGGTGATGTACCTCGGGCGCCTCGTCGAAATGGGGCCGAGCGATCAGGTGTACGGCTCGCCCCGCCACCCCTATACGGCCGGCCTCCTGGCCGCGATCCCCCTTCCGGACCCCTCGCGGTCGCGGGCGGATGGGTCCGCCGGGCTGGGAGGTGAGCTGCCGTCGGCGATCGAGCCGCCGAGTGGATGCCATTTCCGAACGCGCTGCCCGCTCGCAACGGAGCTGTGCGCGACACGCGTGCCTGAATTCGAAACAGATGGCAGGCCTCATCTGGTGGCCTGTCATCATCCGCTAGACGGTATGAGCGTCGCCTCCCGCCGAATCTCGCTGGGGATCCCCGCCCTGCGTTAACGGGACTCGCGCCGCCGCGCTGTCCGTCATCCACAATCTGCGCATGACCGCACCGCCAAACGACAGGAATCTCACCACAATGGCCACTCACCATCTGCAACCGTCATCCGAGACCACAGCTGACGTCTTCGACCGGTCTCATCCGTCCCGCCTGGTGGTGCAACCGGGAGACACGGTGATCGTGTCGTCGCTGGATGCTTCTGGCTATCTCGAGCGGCAGACCTTTCCCGGAGAAAGTCGCCCGCGGCTGTTCCTCGAGCCTCGCGGCCACGCTCTGACCGGGCCGATCCTCATCGAGGGTGCTGAGGTCGGTGACATGCTCGCCCTGCATCTCATCGACCTGACGCCGGGAGAGTGGGGCTGGACCGTGGCCGGCGGATTGAAGACGCATGTCACCACGCGCCTCGATGTCGCCGACGTCGAGGCGTCGTGGCTTCTCTGGGAACTCGACGGCATCCGGGGACGGGCGACGGAGAGTCGCGGTTTCGCATGCCTGATGGCTCCCTTCCTCGGCGTGATGGGTCTCGCTCCTGCCGAGGACGGTGAGCACTCGACCATCCCTCCGCGAGCCACGGTTGGCGGAAATATCGACTGCCGCGAGCTCGTCGCCGGCTCGACCCTGTACCTCCCCGTTGCCGTTCCCGGTGCGCTTCTTTACCTGGGTGACGGACACGCTGCCCAAGGCGACGGGGAGGTCGGTGGAACCGCGATCGAGTGCCCGATGCGCACGACCGCGACGGTCGACATCGTGCGTGACCGGCCTCTCGCAACCATCCACGCGGAGACACCCGTCGGACGAATCACCTTCGGTTTTGACGCCGACCTCAACGTTGCGATGGGTGACGCCCTCGACGCCATGGTCCAGTGGATGAGCGTCCTCTACGACGTCGATAAGGCGACGGCTCTAGCCCTCGCCTCCATCACGGTCGACCTGAGAGTGACGCAGGTCGCCAACCAGACCTGGGGCGTCCACGCGGTGCTTCCCGAGGGAGTTCTCCTGTGAGCGCAACATGGCCGGTAACTCAGGGTGTCTTCTCGCTCGGCGACCTCGACGTCGAACTCGGCGGAACGATTCAGGATGCCCAGCTGACGTGGCAGGCGCACGGAACCCTGAATGAGGCGCGCGACAACGTGATCGTGTACCCCTGCAGTTACACGGCGACGCACGACGACCTGGCCTGGTTGATCGGGCCCGACCTTGTGCTCGATCCCATCGAGTGGTTCATCATCGTGCCTGACATGTTCTCGAACGGGTTCTCGTCGAGCCCGTCGAACCGTGACGATTATCCGGCTGCGGTGACGATGGCCGACAATGTGCGGGCGCAGTTCCGTTTGCTGACGGAGCACTTCGGCGTGACGCGAGTCGCAGCTTCCTATGGTTTTTCGATGGGTGCTGGTCAGGCGTACCACTGGGCGGCGCTGTTCCCCGACTTCGTGGAGCGCGCGATCGTGGTGTGCGGAAGCAGCCGCACATCGATCCACAACCGCGTGTTCCTCTCCGGGTTGCTGCGGATACTGGAGGCGGCGCCGCAGCACACGGGCGGTGGATCTTTCAGTGCGGAGCCGACCGCGGCGCTCACTGCATTCGGGCACGTCTATGCCGGCTGGGGCCTGAGCCAGGACTTCTACCGCGAGCGCCTGTTCGAGACCGCGCTTGGCGCACCCGATCTTGAGACATTCCTGCGCACCGACTGGGCTGAGTCATTCGCCCAGATCAGGGCAGCCGACCTCTACGCCGCGGCGGTCACCTGGCAGGAAGCCGACATCAGCCGAGGTGCAGCCTACGGCGGTGATCTCGCTGCGGCTCTTGCCGGGATCCAGGCCCGGGTGCTCCTGATGCCGAGTGAGACCGACCTGTACTTCCGCGTCGCCGATAACGAGGCCGAGCTGGAGCATCTGCGTCATGGCAGGCTGGCTGTTATTCCCAGCATCTGGGGCCATCGCGCCGGCAGTCCCGAGGGAATTCCGGACGACCTCGCCTTCCTCATTCGGCACGTGCGGGAGTGGTTGGTGTCCTGAGTTGGTAGCGGTCCCAGACCGGTTCGCCGCTGCCGCGAAGGGAAAACGCCCGCCTCAGGAGGATGACATGGGTCCCGGAACGCCGGCCCCACGGCACTGCTGACGGTTTAGTTGCCTAAATGGTCATATCCAGACCAGGCAGCAGGTCAGCATTGAAGGGACGCTGAACGGACGATTTTCCGGGTGCTCACCGGACCACGATCAAGGCCAGATTCCGACGGGAGGGGCGCCCGTAAGCGGAACCATCACTGCGACGCCTCACCATTACGAAAGCGGACCCTTCACCGGGGTGGCCGGTGAAAAATCTGCGCCGAGCTAGCAATGACTGTGGCGACCGACAGGAAGAAGAGCGCTACACCTGCGGCTTGATCGTGCCTCAGACTGTTGGCCATTCAAAAATGAAGAGACGTGATATTCGGAAGCCCTGCACCCAGCGGTTCTTGTTGATCAAGGCGGTGATGCTTTACACCAGATCAAGGCGCACCTGCCGCAATGCTGGGGAAATCAGCCCTGGGAGAGGGCAAGGCCGAGAGTCGCCAGCGTCACCGTGATCGGTGCCGCTATGAGTCCGAGCAGTGCGTATCGCCCCCAGGAGATCTCGACATCCAGCGCCCTGAGCCGTTCATGCCAGAGCAGTGTGGCCAGCGATGCCCAGGGGGTGATGAGCGACCCGACGTTCACCCCGATCAGCAGCGCGACGAGGCGAACCGGATCTCCCGCGACCGGCTCGAGAGCCAGGTAGGCGGGCAGGTTGTCGATTGCGTTGGCGCCGAGGGTCGCAACTCCCGCCAAGCGGAGCAGGCTGAGTGGGTCGTGACCGGTGCCGGAGATAGTTGCCAGCAGCATCCCGAGCCCCAGCGAGTGGGCAGCCTCCACCACGAGGAAGAGGCCGGAGGCCAGCAGCACGAGCTGCCACGGAAGCAGACCGAATCGCAGAATCGATCGGCGGCGCACGAGGAAGAACCCTCCGAGAATGAGGGCCGCGATCACCGTCGGAATCCAGACTTCGAGCCCGGACACCAAGGAAGGGATGAGTAACGCCACAACCACACCGCCCGCAATCAGGAGCACCCGGTCGTTTTGCGCATCGCCCGGCTCGGTGCGGTAGCGCACCAGCAGGTCCCGGCGGAAGACGAGGAAGAGGATGATCGCCGGTACCACCACCGAGATCAGCGCGGGCACCGCGGTGAGAGCAGCGAACTTCAGCGGGCCGAAGCCGGTGAGCTGATGTTCGGCGAGGAGGTTGGTGAGATTCGATACCGGCAGTAACAGCGACGCCGTGTTCGCCATCCACACCGTCGTCAGGGCGAACGGCAGCGGGGACAACCCGGCATGACGGGCAAGGATCACGACAACGGGGGTCAGGAGTACAGCGGTCGTGTCGAGCGAGAGGAAGATCGTGCCGACCACCGCGAGGGCGAGCACCAGGAGCCAGAGCAACCAGGCGCGGCCGCGACCCCAGCGGGCGGTCTGCTCGGCCACGAGACGGAACAGTCCCGCTTCCGCAGCGAGCTCGGTGACCACGGTGATCGCGACCACAAACAGGAGGATCGGCCAGACACGCTCGCCGATGGCCAGAGCATCCGCTCCGGGAAGGATGCCGGTGGCGATGGCCACCCCACCGAGCAGGAGCAGGGCGGCTCCGAGTATCGAGGTTCGCACGTTTTCCGATCGGGTACTCGGCGCGGCTCGCGCGATGGACTGACGCCCCACAATATCGGCCGAAGTGTTCTTCCCATCAACGTTGTCAACGCGGTCGATCGGTGATTTATCGCCGATACCGATATGAGGTCTGTGGTGATTTTAGCTAAGAAATCCTGGTCGATCTCTACCAGCGTGGGCGTGGTTTGAGCTGTACTGGCAATCAATTCGAGCTGCCAGGTCACCATGAAATTAAGTCCGGAACTACGCCACGAAATAGCCAATAACCACGAAGGTTCCATTCGAAGGACCGAGCAGTAGATTCGGCCATTGAATCGACTCGCTGGCACGGCATCAGTCTGGAACACGAAGCGATGGCCTTGTGTTGGCTTGAAGTCATTCGGCATGAGCCAGGCGCCAAGGAGGTCCGGCTCGGTGAGCGTGCGCCAGGCCTTGGCAACCGGATGCGGCAAAAAGGCGTACATATTGATAGCGGTCATTGCGAATCGTTCAATACGGTCTGCAGATTCTGTAACTTCCCGGACCGGAACTTCGCGTAGTGACGGACCCACTCATTCACGGCAACCAATGGGTCGGGCTCTAGGCGGTAGTAGTTTTCACGACCGGTCCGACGCTCGCTTATCAAACCTGCGGTCATAAGTACCCTCGAATGCTGTGAAATCGCGGGCCTGCTCGAGTCGAACCAACTGGCGAGGTCACGCACGGCCAACTCGCCCGGCTGGAGCGCATCAAGGAGTGTCTCCAGAATGTGGTCGTTCGGATGTATTTTCGCCCTTACGGTCGAGTCTCGCGTTTGGGACACTAGAGCGAATGCTGAATAACGTTGCAGTGCTGGCCACGCCGGCTGCCGGAACAAGCGGGAGGTCACTTCATGAGCTACACCGGATCACCTAAATCTGCTGCGGTCATCGTTGTCGCGGTCGAACCCGGTCAACCGGACGCTGTCCTTCTGCAGGCCTGCGCACTCGCCACGGACCTCGGATGTGATCTGATCTGTGCCTTCGTTG
>JAYTTG010000429.1:0-15877 GCA_043745175.1 Microbacteriaceae bacterium | reverse complement strand
GCCCGTCGACCGAGGCCATTCTCGTCTGCCGCCTGATCGACCGCCCGCTGCGTCCGACCTTCGTTGAGGGTCTTCGCAACGAGGTGCAGATCGTCATCACCGTCCTCGCCATCGCGCCAGACGAGTTCTACGACGCCCTGGCCATTAACGCGGCCTCTGCGTCGACCCAGATCTCCGGCCTGCCGTTCTATGGACCGGTCGGAGGCATCCGCCTCGCCCTGATCCCCGGTTCGAATGGGGCAGATCAGTGGGTCGCCTTCCCCAAGTATTCGCAGCTCGAAGAGGCCGTTTTCGACCTCACCGTCGCCGGCCGTCTCACTACGGACAAAGAGGGCAACGAAGACGTCGCGATCATGATGGTCGAAGCCGAGGCGACTGAAGGCAGCTGGGACCTCATCAAGGGTGGTGCGACGAAGCCGGACGAGTCCGTCGTCGCGCAGGGCCTCGAGGCATCCAAGCCGTTCCTCAAGCAGCTCATCAAGGCCCAGCTCGAGTTGGCTGCGCAGGCCGCCAAGCCGATCGCGGACTACCCGGTCTTCCCGCCCTACGAGCAGGCAACCTATGACGCCGTCGCCGGCTTCGCGTACGACGAGCTCAAGGGGATCTACCAGGTCGCCGATAAGGTCGAGCGCCAGAACGCGGATGACGCCCTCAAGGACCGTGCTAAGGGTCACGTCGACGGACTCATCGAGACAGGCAACCTCCCCGAGTCTGCGCGCGGTCAGGTCGGTGCCGCCTACAAGTCGGTCACCAAGAAGATCGTCCGCGGCCGCATCCTCACCGAGGGCGTGCGTATCGACGGCCGTGGCCTCTCGGACATCCGTGCCCTTGACGCCGAGGTGCAGGTCATTCCGCGTGTTCACGGTTCCGCGATCTTCCAGCGCGGCGAGACCCAGATCCTGGGTGTCACCACACTGAACATGCTCAAGATGGAGCAGCAGATCGACTCCCTCGCTCCGGTGAAGAAGAAGCGGTACCTCCACCATTACAACTTCCCGCCATACTCCACCGGTGAGACCGGTCGGGTCGGTTCCCCGAAACGTCGCGAGATCGGGCACGGCTTCCTCGCCGAGCGCGCCCTCGTGCCGGTGCTGCCGCCTCGCGAAGAGTTCCCCTACGCGATCCGCCAGGTCTCTGAGGCGCTCTCGTCCAACGGTTCGACCTCAATGGGTTCTGTGTGCGCCTCGACGCTGTCGCTGCTGAACGCCGGAGTACCACTGCGCGCCCCGGTTGCCGGCATCGCAATGGGTCTCGTCTCTGACGAGGTCGACGGCCAGACGCGTTATGCGGCTCTCACCGACATCCTGGGTGCGGAAGACGCGCTCGGCGACATGGACTTCAAGGTCGCCGGCACGTCGGAGTTCATCACCGCGATCCAGCTCGATACCAAGCTCGCGGGACTCCCCTCCTCCGTGCTGGATGGCGCGCTCAAGCAGGCGAAGGAGGCTCGGACCGCGATTCTCGCCGTTCTGAACGCGGCGATCGATGCTCCGGATGAGATGGCCCCGACCGCACCTCGCGTGATCTCGGTGCAGATCCCGATCGATAAGATCGGCGAGCTGATCGGCCCGAAGGGCAAGACGATCAATCAAATCCAGGACGACACCGGAGCCGACATCTCGATCGAGGATGACGGAACGGTGTACATCGGTGCTGTCGATGGTCCGTCGGCTGAAGCGGCGCGCGCGGCGGTCAACGCCATCGCAAACCCGCTGAACCCCGAGGTCGGCGAGCGGTTCCTCGGAACCGTTGTGAAGATTGCGACCTTCGGTGCGTTCGTCTCGCTCACCCCGGGCAAGGACGGCTTGCTTCACATCAGCGAGGTCCGCAAGCTTGCTGGCGGAAAGCGCGTCGAGAACGTCGAAGACGTTCTCGCGGTTGGCCAGAAGATCCAGGTGGAGATCACCAAGATCGACGACCGCGGAAAGCTCTCGCTCGCGCCGGTCGAAGCTGACGAAGCCGACGCTGCAAGTACCACGGGCAGCGATGTCGGCGCGGATGACGTCAACACATCGTCCGAGGGCCGCTCGACCGATGTCTAGTTCAGTGCTGGTCGAGTAGGCCGCTCCCGGCCGCATCGAGACCACACGAAAAGCCCGTCCCACCGTTCTGGGGGCGGGCTTTTCGTCGTTCTTCGTGTTAGTTCGCGGGCGTCTCCGCGGTCTCCATCACCTTGCCCCGCCCCACGATATGGCCGCGTATCATGAACCCGAGAATGGCGGGTGTTGCACCCGCGGGGATGTCGAGGCTCCCGATATCCACCGCGCTCACCGTGAAGAAGTAGCGGTGCTGCCCGTCGCCAGGCGGCGGCGCGGCGCCGGTGAACTCCTCGCCACGCAGCTCATTGGCCATCACGCCCGCTTCGGGCGGGAGCATCGCACTCGCGATGAGTCCGGTTATGGAAGCGCGGATGTTTGCGAGAGGCAAACCCGATGAAGAGATGGCTATCGAGTAAATTCGCAGCCTGACTCTCACGGTCTCGGGGAGATAACGATTAGGGTGGCTCGACTGGGATTTCACCTGTGGGAGCTTGTGTTATCACCGCCCGCCTCTAGTGTCGAAAGGCGGGAGTTGATCGAATTCCCGGTCCAATTCGCCTGCGGCACTCCGGTGTCGTCGACGACTCGAACATCGTGCGAGAAAGAGTTCTGGGATGGCCATGGCGCAGGTGTTGCCGCCGAATGAAGTCTCGTCCGGAGGCCTTCCGACCCTCGAGGTCTCGCTGCCCATCCGTCGACCGCTCGGCCAGTCTGCACTGCGGGTCTTTCCCCTCGCTATCGGGGGCAACGTCTTCGGCTGGACCGCTGATGGTGGCGCGACCAACGATATCCTCGACGCCTATTGTGAACATGGCGGCAATTTCATCGACACCGCCGACTCCTATGCCGCCGGTCGAAGCGAAATCATGATCGGCAACTGGATGCGCGACCGACGGTTGCGCGACGGCATCGTCGTCGCGACCAAAGTGGGCAAGAGTGCCGACAACCCAGGGGTGACCGCCCAAGCAATCAGCCGCTCGGTGAACGCATCACTCGAACGTCTCAAGACCGACTACATCGACCTTCTCTACCTGCACATCGACGACTCCGAGGTACCTTTCGAAGAGACTCTCCTCGCCGTAGACGATCTCATCCGTGCGGGCAAGGTGCGTCATTTCGGCGCGTCGGACCACTCGAGCAACCGACTCGTCGAGGCTCGGGTCATTGCTGCCCAGCTCGGAGTCGCGCCGATGCTCGCCGTACAGAACCACTACAACCTGATGCATCGCACGGGCTATGAGGGGGATCTGGCTCGCGTCGCCACCCAGCAACGCCTCGCCGTGATGCCGCGATTCGCCCTCGCGAGTGGCTTTCTCACCGGCAAGTACCGCACCAAGGGGGATCTCGGCAAAAACAATCGGGGAACGGAGCTGGCGAATCACCTCTCGAAGCGCGGCCAGCGCATCCTGGCTGTCCTTGACCAGGTAGCGCGCGAACAAGACTCGAGCGTCGCGACTATTGCTCTCGCTTGGTTGCTCTCCAAACCCGGGATTGTCGCGCCCGTAGCGAGTGCAAGCCGGGTAGAGCAGGTGATCGAGCTCGTCGCCGCAGCCAAAATTCAGTTGGGACGTCACCAGGTGGCGAAGCTGGACCGGGTCTCGGCCTAACCCGTCGTCTGTGCGCCGTGCTCGAGCGGTTGCCGCCCGTGATTATTCTCTTGTTGTTCGGTCCAGGACACGGTTGACAACGCGCACGAACGCCGTCGTCGCGGCGATTGGGTCTCCGGCATAACCGCCGGTCATGACGCCGTCGCGGGCCAGTACCAGCTCGTCGCCGCCATCGCCGGGCAGGGGATGACCGAGCTTTTTGAGCAGATCGCTGAGAGTCTCGGCGTACCACTCGCGGTGGTCGGAGACGATCTGGCGCACCGCGTGCCGGGAGTCGGTGAATTCGATTGCAGCGTTGATGAAGGCGCAACCTCGGAACCCTGGGGCGACGACTTCCGCCACGATTTGGTCGACGAGCGCACGGAGCGAAAGATTCGGGTCATTCTTTTCGCGAATGAGCTCATTAACCGACTCCCGGACGAGCGAATGACGTTGAGAGATATACTCCACGATGAGCCGGTCCTTCGACCCATAGTGCTTGTAGAAAGTGGCCTTGGTCACCTCGGATTCGCTGATCAGACGGTCAATTCCCACTGCGCGGATGCCCTCGTTGTAAAACAGGCGGTTCGCTGTCTCGAGAATCCGGCGCTTGGCCGGCGCGACGGAGGTGTGACGGGTGCCAGCCGCCCATGGGGCACGCTGGCCGATCGGATGCGTATCAACAATCGGCACAGCGTGGCTCCCTTGGGCTAGTCGGCTAGGTGTCCTCGAAGCCGTTCGGCAGCTAACCGGACTATTGGGGAATGTCCGGTGTTGTCGCCCCGCAAATTTCGAGTTTGCGGTCACGCAATCTTATGTAGTGTTACTCCACCCGAGGGCGGAGGGCCGAGCTAACTTCGGGTGCTTTGCTCGACCTGAGAACAGTAACACGGAAATGAGGACAGACAGCTCTGTTGGTCCTCTTTGTTCTCCCCGGTTTTCTCTTCAATGCGAGGGCAGGGCGATGTGCAGCAGGTTTCCCTGGTCGTGACGTAAACTCGGTCCAATGAACGGTGCTGTCCCGCTTCCCCTCGACCTCGCTGAACTCAGAATCACTTCTTCGGGAGACTCGCTCGTGCGTCGCAGCGTTCTGCCGAGTGGTGTGCGCGTTCTGAGCGAACAGGTGCCCGGTTCCCGCAGTGCAACCGTCGGCTATTGGGTTGCCGTCGGCTCCCGAGACGAGCTCCCCGCGACCTTCGGTAGCACGCACTTCCTCGAGCATCTTCTTTTCAAAGGCACTGCGGCACGAACCGCGCTCGATATCGCGGTGAGTTTCGACGCCGTGGGTGGCGAGCACAATGCCATGACGGCGAAGGAGTACACCTGCTACTACGCCAAGGTGCAGGATCGCGACCTTCCCATGGCGATCAACGTGCTCTCCGACATGGTCACCTCTTCCCTGATCGATGCCGGGGAATTCGAGACCGAGCGCGACGTGATCCTGGAAGAGTTGGCCATGGCCGACGACGATCCATCGGATGTCACGAGTGAGCGTTTCTTCGAGGCGGTGCTCGGTGACCATCCGCTCGGCCGAGCGATCGGGGGAAGCCCGGAAACCATCCGTGCGGCCACTCGCGACTCGGTCTGGAACCACTACCGCGCCAACTATCGCGCCCAGGATCTCGTCATCACGGTCGCGGGCGCCGTCGACCACGACGAACTCGTCGGGGGAGTGCAGCGTGCGCTCGCGTCAGCGGGCTGGGATCTCAAGCGCGAGGCGACTCCGGTGGAGCGACGGGACGCCACCCTCGGCGTGATCCAGCGCGGTAGCCCCCTCGTGGTCGTTCATCGACCCATCGAGCAGGCGAACATTCTCATGGGCGTCTCAGGCATCCCTGCATCTGACGATCGCCGGTCCACCATGGCCGTGCTCAACTCGATCCTGGGCGGCGGAATGTCATCCCGCCTCTTCCAGGAGATCCGCGAGAAGCGTGGCCTCGCCTACTCCGTCTACTCATTCTCGCCGAGCTATTCGGACGCCGGCCTGTTCGGACTCTATGCCGGATGCTCGCCCGCCAAAGCGGGACAGGTGGCCGAGTTGCTGTTGTCCGAGTTCCGACGCCTCGGTTCCGGCGGCGCAACCGACGACGAGATGCGGCGCGCAGTTGGCCAGTTGAGTGGTGCGTCCGCCCTCGCCCTCGAGGACTCAGACACTCGGATGTCTCGCCTGGGGCGTTCCGAGATTACTCTCGGGGAGTATGCCGACCTCGACGAGTCGCTGCGCCGACTGGCGCTGGTGACTCCGGATGACGTGCGCGAGCTCGCCGTTGAGCTCGCCTCACGGCCGTTGTCAATTGCGGCCGTCGGTACTGTTGAGGCTTCGGTCTTCGACGGACTTGTCGACGAGCCCGTCCCCGTCTGATTTTACCGACTTCCCAGAGGAACAATGATGTCCCACTTCATCTATCTCGTGCGCCATGGCGAGCAGCAGGATGCCGAGCACGGGATGCCCGATGGACCGCTTTCCGGTCGGGGCACGCGCCAGGCAAAGCTCGTGGCTGAGCGGCTGAGCGGAGTGCCCTTCACCGGCGCGTGGCATTCGCCACTGCAGCGCGCGGAGGAGACCGCCAATATCATGACGGCGAGCATGCCGAGCCTCGATTCGAGGCCATCGGCGCTGCTCTTCGACTGCATCCCGTCCGGCCCGACCCCCGACATGCCGCATGCCTTCGAGCCGTTCTTCGGCTCGGTCACCCGCGATCAGATCGAGGCGGGCAAGGCTCAGATGGCGGATGCCGTGAGCGAGTGGCTCACGCCCGCTCGGGAAGACCGCCATGACCTGCTCATCACTCACAACTTCGTCATCGCCTGGTTCGTGCGCGAGGTGTTCGACGCGCCTCCCTGGCGTTGGATGGGTCTCAACCAGGCGAACTGCGGACTCACGATCATCCGCGTACGTTCCGCCAAGCCCCCTGTGCTTATCACCCACAACGACCTCGGTCACCTGCCGGCCGAGTTGCGCACGGGTTTGCCGGACGGGCAGCCCTTCTAGAGCACCTTGCGATACCAGTTCGTGGCGTTGGGGTTGTCGTTGTATGGCGGGATGTCGCTGTACCCGCTTGACCGATACAGTCCCCCGGCGGCCTCGAGGCTCGCATTCGTGTCGAGCACCAGTTCGAGCGCACCGAAGTCACGGGCACGCGATTCCAGTTCGGCGAGCAGAGCCCGACCGAGACCGCGACCACGCGCGGCGGGACGCAGGTAGAGATGCTTCAGCTCGAACCGCGGGCCGTCGGGGCCCCCGGAAAGGAGAAGCCTGATTCCGCCGCATCCGAGATCCTTGCCAGTGTCGCCCGCCGCGATGAGGAAGACACCCCGGGGAGGGAGGAAATCCTCCGGGTGAGGAAAAGTGGTGCGGTAGGTGCCCTGTTGGGCGGGAAATCCAGCGGCGCGACCGTTGAAATATTCGGTGAGAAGTTCTTTGGCGACCGGCTCGTCGACTCGGGATTCCCTCCACTGCTCCATCCGAACATCTTAAGGGAGCGGGCTTGGTAGATTTGGGCGATGACAGCAACCGTGGCGATCGTCGGTGCGACCGGGCGCATGGGGCAGCTCGTTTCCCGTCTCATCGGTGAATCCCACGACTTCAGTATTGTGGCCAGACTCGACTCCTCCAGCGCGCTCGACGACATGCTTGCCGCTGAACTTGTGGTGGATGTCACTGTGCCGGCTGTGAGCCAGGGCATCGTCGACTTCGCGGTTGGCCACGGCAAGAGCGTGCTCGTGGGCACGAGCGGGTGGTCGGCGACGCGGATTGCATCGCTCGAGAATCGACTGGCCGCAGAAGGTACTGGTGCTGCCGTCATCATCATTCCGAACTTCTCAATCGGCTCAGTGCTCGCCACCTCTTTCGCGGCGATGGCGGCGCGCTTCTACGACTCCATTGAGATAATCGAGGCTCACCAGGCCACGAAAGTTGATTCGCCGTCCGGAACCGCGGTGCGCACTGCAGAGTTAATCGGCAACGCCCGCGCCGCGCTGGGGCCGGTGATCGCGCCGCACGCCGACCAGCGAGCGCGGGGCCAGCAGGTGTCGAGTGTGCCGATCCACTCGTTGCGCATGCAGGGAATTCTCGCGAAACAGGACGTGATCTTTGGAGGCACCGGTGAGACACTCACTCTGAGCCATGAGACGCTTCACCCGAGCGCCTACGAGTCGGGCATTATGCTCGCGCTGCGGGCGCTCGGCTCAACCCGCGGTGTCGTCGTGGGCCTCGATCGCCTGATCCACCTCGGACCCTCCGATCCGGAGGCTCCGACCGGTATCCCGAGCGACCTCGAATGAAGGGCCGCGTCGCGGCTGTGCTGATGTCTGCACTCCTGGTGCTCTACCTGGTGCTTGTGTTGCAGCTCGCCACACGCCTGATCGCCGTCGACAACGGAATCTCGAAGGCGCTGGGAATCGCGTTGCTGGTGCTCCCCCTGCTCGGAGCCTGGGCGCTTGTGGCCGAGATCCTCTTCGGCCTTCGCACCCAACGCCTGGTGCGTCGATTGGATGTTGCGGGCGAACTGCCCGTCGACTCGCTTCCCAAGCGTACAAGTGGTCGACCGGAGCGGGCGGCTGCAGACGCGGAGTTTCCACGATACAAGGCCGAAGTCGAAGCAGACCCCGGCAGCTGGAAGGCGTGGTTTCGTCTCGGCCTCTCCTACGATGCGAGCGGAGACCGTGCACGGGCACGACGGTCGTTGCGGCGGGCAATCACCCTCGAGCGTGCAACGCGCTGACCTGCACTCGACATCGCGGGGCCTTCACACTGCGCGTGCTAGAGAAAGGCGTCGATCGCCTGCTCGACCGTGCTGTCACGAAAAGTGAACCCATCGGCGAGCAGCTTGGACGGCACGATCTGTTGGCTGCTCAAAAGCAGCGCGGGACCGGCATCCTGAAGGGCGACGCCGATCGCCCAGGACGGCGCGACGAACGTGTACCACCGGTGCATCCGCCGTGCCACATGTTTTGTGATGCGGTCGGAGGTTGCCGGCGTGGGCCCAACGAGGTTGACGGGTCCGGAGAGCGTGGAATTGAGAAGATGTCGGATAGCAGCTGCCTCGTCGTACAGGCCGATCCAGGGCCAGATATCGCCGCCGGTGCCGAGTCGCGTGCCAAGGCCGAAGCGGGTGAGCGCCATTACGGGCAGCAGCGATCCGCCTTTTCCGATCACTACGCCGGTGCGCAAAGTCACGAGTCGGGTTTTCGCGGGACGCAACTGCGCGGCCTGCTCCCACGCCTCGACGACGTCACCGAGGAATCCAGAACCACGTTTCGAGTCCTCCGTGAGGCGCTCGCCCGGCCGGTCGCCGTAGATGCCCACAGCGGAGCCGCTGAGGAATACCCGTGGTGGAGTGGTTGCGCGCGCCATTGCTTCGACCAGGGTACGGGTGGCCTGCACCCGGGAGTCGAGGATCTGCTTCTTGTAGTTTCGAGTCCAGGGCAGTCGGCCGATTGACGCACCGGAAAGGTTGATCACGGCGTCGACGCCGTCCATCACGCTCGAGTCGAGCATGTGGGCACTCGGTGCCCAGTTGATCTCGTTCGGTGACTTCGGCTGGCGACGCACCAGCGAGAGCACCTCGTGACCGTCTGCCTCGAGCTGGCGGGTGAGCTCACGTCCGATGAATCCGCTTGCACCGGAGACAAGGATTCGCATCGGCTTGCGGACGATGGGGCGTGCTACACGGGTTTTGCGGGCGGCGGGAGTTCGGTCTGCAGTTGGCACTATGCGAGGTTAGCTTCGAGCGTAATCGGGATGCCTGCCAACGCGCGCGAAACCGGGCACGTCTCCTTGACTTCGACCGCGATCCGCTCGAAGTCCTGCTCGCTGATTCCGGCGACCTTTGCGCTGACCAACAAGTGACTGCCGGTGATGCCTTCGGCCGGGTCGAAGGTGACCGCAGCGGTGACCTGTACGCACTGCGGGGGGGCGCCAAAGTCGGTGAGGGCATTGGCGATCGCCATTGAGTAGCAGGCGGAATGAGCGGCTCCGAGCAACTCCTCGGGATTGGTGTTCCCTGCCATCCCCTCTGCGCGGGCGGCCCAGCTCACGGGAAACTCTCCTGCGGTGGAGGAATCCAGTTTCGTGGTACCCGCACCGCTTCTCAGGTCGCCGTTCCAGAGGGTCGTCGCTTCGCTGGTCACTGCCATGAAACCAGACTACGCGCTGGCGTCGGCCTTCACTCGAATCAGTCCGGCTCGCAGGAGAAGGAGGTAGATCTGGCATCCGAGGCAGTAGTCAAACGCTGCGTTGAGGAATGCCGCGATGAAAGCCGCCGCGGCGAAGATCACGAGGCCGTAGGGCACACCGGCGAGATGGAGCACGACTCCAACGAGGGTCACGATAAGGCCGACGCCCTGCGAGAAGGTCGGCGGCTTCGGATCTTCGAGATGCGTGGGAGCGCCGAGTCGTGGTCGCACCAGAGTGCGGTAGAGCCAGCCGTACGGATGGAGGGATACCCCGGCGGAAGCCCCCCAGGCGAAAAGCACAGTGATGACAGCGAAGAGGATGAACGCAGGTTGGCCGACACGTTCGCGCAGCGTTGCCGCAGGTGCGGCGGCCCGGGTGAGAGAGAGGCCGATGACGAGGAGCAAAAGAACTGCCGTGATACCAGCGCTGAATCGCGGCCCGCGCGGGTCGATGCCTCGGTCGCCGGGCTTGGCGACGAGTGCCTGTTTCGAAGTGGGAACGGGTTTTGTGGAGCTCATGGGCGTCCTTTCGGTGGGGATTTTGGGCGGCCGGCTTCGAGTCAGTCGGCTTCGAGGATGCGGCCGAGTTCAGCGCGTAAATCGGCGATGCGGGGCGCTCCGCTGATCCGGGCTCGCACCGCGCCAGTCGCATCGAGGATGAACGTTGTGGGCGACTGCAGCAGGGAGAAGCGATCCGCGAGGGCGGGGCGCGAGGTGACATCGACATCCACGTGCGCGATGCCGGGGAGCTCGGCGGCCAACGCGCCGAGCAGCGAGTTCGTCGTGCGGCACGGCGAGCAAAATTCGGTGGAGAACTGCAGCAGTGTGGCGCTGGAGCCCGCCACGGCACCTGCCACAAGCTCCGAGACATGGATATGTTCGTTGCTGCGAACGACCTCATGAATGCGCCCGGTAGTCGTGCGCCACACCAGTCCGATCAGGGTGGATGCTCCAACCAGCGCGACGAGGATGGCGGTGATAGCGAGAGGGTTCATGGTGCAATTCACGCTATCCGTATGGCTTTCGCGTTGGCGGAGTATGACGCGGGATTACAAGTGGTCCTGCCTGCAGGACATCGTCCTGAAGATCGTGAGTCCCCGGGGACAGATGTCTCCGCAAACAGTCGAAGGAGCGCAGCGCGAGTGGACTGTGTCCGGTGCCTCCTACACAGCCTCCACCGAGGCGATCCCGTCTACCGGGAGGAGCCGTGCAGAAACGAGCGCGCCCCGATTCGAGAGGCTTGAAGGGTGAGCACTGCGGAACAACGAATCAGAGAGCTGGGCGGCATCGCCACCACAGGCGAACTCATCGCGCTCGGTTATCACCCACAGCACCTACTCGTTCTTGCGGAGTTCGGGCGCATCGTGCGGATTCGCAAGGGGTGGTACGCCAGTACCGATGTCGACGAGGCGGTGATACGGGCCCGGCGCGTCGGCGGTGTTCTCGCCTGCATGAGCGCGCTTGCGCATCATGGCTGGTGCGAGCCCGAGCCGAGCGTGCTCCACGTCCGCGTCTCGCGCTCGGCCTCACGGCTGAGATCTCCGCGGGGCCCCCGCGCTCTCGCAGGCAGTGCGGGATCGATGCGAGTGGTGCTTCACCAAAGCCGATATGCACCGACCGGTGATCGAGAGGCAGTCTCGCTCGGCGAGGCGATCGCGCAGGCCCACAGCTGCGCCCGAGAGCGCGATAGCCTGTAACTCGTGTCCACGTCTCACAATCCTTTCGGCCAGGTGCTCGTTGCACTGGTGACCCCTTTCACCGCAGACGGTGAGGTCGACTGGGCGGGCGTTGAGAAGCACATCGACGACGTGATCAGCGCCGGGGCAGACGGCATTGTCGTCACGGGCACGACGGGCGAGACTTCCACCCTCACGGACCCGGAGAAACTCAGGCTCGTCGAGGTCGGCAAGTCCGTGGCCGCCGGCCGGGCAAAGATCATTACCGGTGGAGGATCGAACGAGACTGCGCACGCGATCGAGCTCTACAAGCACAGCGAGAAGGCCGGCGCCGACGCGGTCATGATCGTGACCCCGTATTACAACAAGCCGACCCAGGCTGGAGTGCTCACCCACTTCCGAATGATCGCGGATGCGACGGACCTGCCGGTGATTCTGTACGACATTCCCGGACGCACGGGCATCCCGATCCGCTACGAGACAATCCTGCGGGCGGCAAAGCACCCGAACATCAAGGCGATCAAGGATGCGAAAGGGGACTTCAGCGAGGTCAGCCGCGTGCTCAACCAGACCGATCTGCTCTACTTCTCTGGCGACGACGCCAACATTCTTCCCCACCTGGCGATCGGTGCGACCGGCCTTATCGGTGTGACGGCGAACATCGCCGCCGCCCCGTACCGGGTGATCGTAGATGCTGTCAACGCCGGCGATCTCGCCACCGCCACCGCGGCTCACCGGCAGCTCGAGCCGCTCGTGCGCGCCGTGATGACGCACGTGCCTGGCACGGTTGCCGCGAAGTACATCCTGCATGGCCTCGGTCGAATCGACAGCCCGCGTGTGCGTCTGCCGCTCGTCGGACCCGAGGATTTCGAGGCTGCCCAGATCGAAGAAGAGATAGCCCTCGTGGGGGAGATTCCCGGCGTAGACCTCACAAACTTCCGCCCGGACCGCAATGCGGCCGCAGGCGGCGCGCTGCCTAAAGTCGCCGGGACCACGCGCTAACAGTGAAGAAGGGGGTGAAAGACCCCGAAGAGCAACGAAAATTTGGATTCCATGAACTCACCGGTGTATGAACCACGTCCCCTCGCGCCTGCAACGCTCCGCGTCATCCCGATCGGAGGACTCGGCGAGATCGGCCGTAACATGACCTCGTACGAGATCGACGGCAAGATCCTCATCGTCGACTGCGGCGTGCTATTCCCGGAAGAGAACCAGCCGGGAGTCGACCTGATCCTGCCCGATTTCAGCCCCATCCGGGACCGTCTCGACGACGTGCTCGGGATAGTGCTCACCCACGGCCACGAGGACCACATCGGGGCTGTGCCGTACCTACTCAAGCTCCGCCAGGATATCCCGCTGATCGGGTCGACCCTCACGCTCGCCCTAATCGAGGCAAAGCTCAAAGAACACCGCATCACCCCGTACACGCTCACCGTCGCCGAGGGCCAATCCGAGAAGATCGGCCCGTTTGACCTCGAGTTCATTGCGGTAAACCACTCGATTCCGGACGCCCTGGCCGTGGCGATTAAGACTGTTGCCGGAGTCGTGCTCCACACGGGCGACTTTAAGATGGACCAGCTTCCCCTCGACGATCGCATCACCGACCTTCGGGCATTCGCCCGCCTCGGTGAAATCGGCGTCGACCTTTTCCTGCCCGATTCCACCAACGCGGATGTGCCGGGTTTTACCGCACCGGAGCGTGACATCGGCCCCGTGCTCGAGGCTGTCATCTCGAAGGCGCCGCGCCGGGTAATCGTGGCGAGCTTTTCAAGCCACGTTCACCGCGTGCAGCAGGTGCTGGACGCCGCGCATGCCAACGGGCGTCGAGTAGCGTTCATGGGGCGCTCGATGGTGCGCAATATGACCATTGCGGCCGATCTCGGCTACCTCAGGGTGCCGGCGGGAGTGCTCATCGACGCCAAGAAGGCCGCGGATCTCCCCGACAACAAGATCGTCTACATGTCGACCGGCTCGCAGGGTGAGCCGATGGCCGTGCTCGCACGCATGGCCAACCTCGAGCACCAGATCGAGGTGGGCAAAGGCGACACGATCATTCTCGCCTCGTCGCTGATCCCCGGAAACGAGAACGCCGTTTACCGCGTGATCAACGGGCTCACCAAGCTTGGCGCCAACGTCGTGCACAAGGGCAACGCCAAGGTGCATGTCTCCGGACACGCCTCCGCTGGCGAGCTGCTCTACGTCTATAACATCCTCAAACCGAAGAACGTGCTACCGGTGCATGGCGAGTATCGCCACTTGGTCTCCAACCAGCAGCTCGCGATCGCCACTGGCATCCCGGAGGGCAACACGATCATCGGCGAAGACGGCATCGTTATCGACCTCAAGGATGGCGAAGCCGCGGTAGTCGGTCAGCTCGATCTTGGGTTCGTCTATGTGGACGGTTCCTCCGTCGGAGAGATCACGGATGCTGACCTCAAGGACCGCCGCATCCTCGCCGAGGAGGGCTTCGTCTCGATCTTCGTGGCGATCGATGCCCAGACCGGTCGCGTGATCGTCGGGCCGGAGATCCAGGCTCGTGGGTTCGCGGAGGACGAAGCTGTCTTCGACGCAGTAAAGCCGCTTATCATCAAGGCGCTGTCTGACGCGGCGGCGAACGGCACCCGTGACACCCATGCGTTCAGCCAGGTGATCCGCCGCACGGTGGGTCGCTGGGTGAACTCGTCGCATCGTCGTCGTCCGATGATCGTGCCGGTGGTCATCGAGGCATAGGCGCGAGTGCGCCAGTACGTCATCCTCAGGACTGATCTTTACTCACGCGAGTCCCGCTAGGGTGAGGGTGGATCGGTCCGTCTATCACTGGGGTTGCTGTGGGAATTGCGCGCAAATGGGTCTTCCCGATCATTCGGATCATCATCTTCCTCGCAATCGCTGCGGCCCTCGTCAAGATGGCGTTCTTCTCCGGGGCGATCACCGCGACTGACCCAACGGTGCCGACCGCGCAGATCGAAGAGCCGCTCGCCACAGTCGAGATCGGTACGATCACCAACGATGTCACCCTCCCGGCAACGGTGTCGGCGGATGTTGCAGCGCCGGTGAAGGCCACGCTGGCCGGTGAGGTCAAGAAGGTTCTCGTCACGTCGGGGCAGACTGTGATCGAGGCAACCCCGGTGCTCACGATCCGCTCCGAAGTGCCCGCGGCAGACGGCACCGCGGTCATCAAGACCGTGACAGTCACTGCTGGAGCGGTCGGTATCCTCTCCTCGTTCCCGGTGATCGTCGGGCAGGTCGTCGCCGTCGGAGAAGTGATCGGCCAGGTGGCGCCACCCACATTCAGCGTGAGCGGGTCACTGTCTCCCGAGCAGCAGTACCGTCTTCTCAATCGACCGACCGAGGCCGTAGTGGCGATCACGGGTGGTCCCGCGCCATTCACCTGTGCCGGTCTCACGATCTCGTCGGCGCTCGCCGGGGCAGCGGCCGACACCACGTCGCCCGGCGCTGCCGGGGCGGGGGCGTCGCCGTCGGGCGGCACCACTATCCGGTGTGCGGTTCCCGCCGCAATCACGGTCTTCAGCGGTCTCGCCGCGAAGCTCACCATCTCGGGAGGGGTAGCGAAAGACGTGCTCATGGTGCCGATCACCGCCGTCGAGGGCAGCGCGCAGACCGGCGTGGTCTACACCCAGAAAGCGGATGGCTCGAGCGAGAAGCATCCGGTCACCATCGGATTGACCGACGGCACCAACGTCGAGATCACCGGGGGGATCGCCAAGGGCGCCCAGATCCTGCAGTTCGTTCCCGGCGCCGCGGCCACACCAGACTGCGCCGACCCTCGCTTCGCCGGTTCGCCGAAGTGCCGGGGAGTGGGCGGGTGAGCCTGCTTCGGCTCGATGAAGTGACGCGTTCGGTGCGGCTCCCGGATGATGAGACGCTCGAGATTCTCAAAGGGGTGACCCTCGATGTTGAGGTCGGCGACCACGTGTCCATCGTCGGACGCAGCGGCTCCGGCAAATCAACACTGCTCAACCTGCTTGGACTTCTGGATGCTCCGACGTCGGGAAGTATTTGGTTCGACGACCGTCTCACGAGCGACCTGTCAGGAAACGCCCGCGACCGCGCTCGCGGAGCAGATATCGGCTTCATCTTCCAGCAGTTCAACCTGCTCGGCGGCCGAACGGCACTCGAGAACGTGATGACACCCCTGCTCTATGCGAGCGGCCGGCAGTTCTGGCGTCGACGCCAGCTCGCGGCCGAAATGCTCGAGAAAGTCGGACTCGGTGGTCGACTGGGCTCGATGCCGGAGAAACTCTCCGGTGGAGAGCAGCAGCGCGTAGCGATCGCGCGTGCGCTGATCCGGCGCCCGCGGCTGATTCTCGCGGACGAGCCGACCGGTGCTCTCGATATCGAGACCGGGGCCAGCATCATGGCTATTCTCGACGAGGTC
>JAYTTG010000428.1:0-4197 GCA_043745175.1 Microbacteriaceae bacterium | reverse complement strand
ACTGATCTCGGTGACGTTCCTGACATCCCGAGTCAGTACACCGGAAGCGAGGGTGCGATCTGCTGCACCCAGGCGAGAACTCCACCCTCCACCTGCCTGACCCGGGTGTAGCCCACCCGGCGCAATTCGGTGAGCATGTCGGCAGACCGGGGTCCCGCCTTGCAGTGCAGCACGATGTCCCGGCCTTGCGAAAGGGTTGGCAGCGCCTCCCCCGACAGGATGCTACCCTGCGGCACGAGTCGAGCGCCGGGGATATGTACGATTTCGTACTCTCCCGGTTCTCGCACGTCGATGAGGTCGAAGTCGCGCTCTCCCCGTTCTCGCTCGTCGAGCATTGCCGCGAGTTCGCGCACGGAAATTCGATCTTCCGCTACTTTCTCTTCCGGTCGCGCTGACGTGCCGCAGAAAAGTTCGTAATCAATTAGTTCTGTAATGGTCGCTTGCGCGCCGTCGGGCGTCAGCGTCATCTCCCGCCAAGAGCCTTCCAGCGCAGAAAACAGCGCCACCCGGCCCAGGAGGGTGCGTCCGACGCCGGTGATGAGCTTCACCGACTCGGCCACCATCAACGAGCCGATCACACCGCACAGCATTCCGAACACTCCGCCTTCTCCGCAGGACGGCACGGAGCCGGCCGGAGGCGCCTCGGGATACAGGTCACGGTAGGTGGGGCCGTGCTTTGCCCAGAAAACGCTGACCTGACCGTCGAAGCGATAGATCGATCCCCAGACGCAGGGTTTGGCGAGGAGTGCCGCCGCGTCGCTGACCAGATACCGGGTGGCGAAGTTGTCTGAGCCGTCCACGATCAAGTCGTAGTCGGCAAACAGGGCGAGTGCGTTCGTCGAGTCGAGCCGCACTGGATGGAGGCGGATAGACACCAGTGGATTCAACTCAGCCACGGCGGCGCTCGCCGATTCCAGCTTCGAAAAGCCGACATCGGCGACACCGTGGATAATCTGGCGTTGGAGGTTACTGAGATCGACAATGTCGTTGTCGATTATGCCAAGAGTGCCAACCCCCGCAGCGGCAAGATAGAGCAGCACCGGGGCGCCGAGACCGCCAGCACCCACCACGAGCACCCGGGAATTTTTCAGCCTCCGCTGACCGATGACGCCGATTTCGGGAATGATGATGTGCCGGGAGTAGCGTTCCAGCTCCGCGGAGGTGAGCTCTGTCCCGGCCTCGACAAGGGGCGCCAGCGCGGTCACAGGTCAGGCCGCCCGGCCATGTCGGAGGATGCAAGGGCGTGCTCCCGTTTGGGAATACGGCCGGCCTGGGACGCGAGTCGGCCGGCAATGACGGCATGCTTGAATGCCTCACCCATGCGCACCGGATCCTGTGCTCTGGTCACCGCAGTGGCCAACAGCACAGCGTCACAGCCGAGTTCCATCGCCAGGGCGGCGTCAGAAGCCGTACCGATTCCCGCGTCGAGGATTATTGGAACGCCCGCACGGGCAACGATGAGTTCGATGTTGTGGGGATTGAGGATGCCGAGACCGGTGCCGATCGGTGCACCAAGGGGCATGACGGCGACTGCACCGAGATTCTCAAGCCGGAGGGCGAGCACCGGGTCGTCATTGGTGTACGCAAACACCTTGAAGCCGCGGGCGACGAGCTGCTCTGTCGCATCCACAAGTTCGACCGCGTCGGGCAAGAGGGTCTGCTCGTCAGCGATGACTTCCAACTTGACCCAGTCGGTCTCGAGAGCCTCCCTCGCCAATTCCGCGGTCATCACGGCTTCACGTGCGGTAAAGCAGCCAGCTGTATTGGGTAAGACCCGGATTTTGTGTGTGAGCAGCAGGCCGAACAGGGATCCGGTGGCATTCACGCTGTGACGCCGCATTGCGACGGTGGTGAGCTCGGTTCCGGATGCCAGTAATGCCGCCCCGAGACCGTCGAGGCTGGGGGCGCCTCCCGTGCCCATGATGAGGCGGGAGGTGAATGCAACACCGTCGATCACCAGTCGATCGTCGCTCGCGGTCGCGGTCGTGTTCATCGCTAACCTCCCTGCACTGCGGTGACAATTTCGATGTCGTCACCCGCCGCGAGCAGGATGGACGACCACCGGCTTCTCGGCACCACTGCCGCGTTGCGCGCGACAGCGACACCGAGGCGCGTTCCGTCCGTCGCGTGGCCATCGGAAGCGATCGGTCGTCCGGTCAGCTCCGATACCAGGTCGGCGACCGACGTCCCCAATGTTAAAGAACGTTCGGCACCGTTTAACGTGATCTCGGGGAAAGGCGGTTCTTCGGTCATGGGTGAACTCCTTCGGCTGTAACAGCAAATTTTTGGGACGGGGTGGAAAAGCGGTCCGGACGAAACCGGGTCCAGCGATCATCGGTGATCCCCTCGATCAGGCGGAGACAATATTGGGCCGCTATCGGAGTGAGCAGCACACCGTGGCGAAAAAACCCGGTGGCGATGATGAGCCCGGGGATGTCGGGCTCATCCTCGCCCGTGGCGCCGGCGACACGCCCCAACAATGGTGCGTTGTCTGGAGTACCCGGGCGGGCACGGGCGGTCACCTCGAGGAGTTCGAGTTCGGCAACCGCCGGCACCAGCGCCTGGGCATCGCGCAACAGCTGGTAGACGCCGCCAGCCGAAACCTCAGCAGAACCGTCTTCGCGCTGGGTAGCACCGATGACCACCGTTCCGTCGGAGCGTGGAACAAGATAGACCGGCACGCCGCGCACGAGGCCGCGGACGGTGGCGGTGAGGAGCGGCCGCAGATGCTCGGGAACACGCAGACGCAGAATGTCGCCGTAAACCGGGCGGAGCGGAAGGGATAGTCCGGTCGGCAGCCCACCCAGTGTCGCAGCCGCGATCCCATTGGCCACGACCACCTCCCCCGCCATCAACTCCGAACCATCCCCCAGCGCGACTCCCGTGACGCGAGAGGACGAATCTCCCGGGTGCTCATGCAGTAATCCGACCGCGTTTTGCCGGATTGCATGCTGCTGAGACCATCCGTGTTCACGAGCGCTCACGGCAGTTGCACTCTGCAGCCGTTCGGCCAGTTTCCGGGGGTCGACCTGATGATCACGCTCGATGAGGAGTGCGCTCGACAGCTGCGGGCTGAGGAGGGGCTCGAGCGCGCGCGCCTCGCGAATAGTCAGCGGCCGCACCGAAAGGCCATTGGCCAATTGCACCTCGCGCAGGTCGGCGAGCGACTGCCGGTCGGCAGCATCCGCACCGACGCTCACGGTCCTGGTTGTTCGATAGCCGGTCGCGTCGACATCCGGTCCCAGGGATTCCACGAACGCGGGGTACAGCGAGGCGGAAGCGAGCATCAGCTCGAGCAGATGCTCTTCCTGGTAGTGCAGTTCACTCACCGGAGCAAGCATTCCGGCTGCGGCATACGTCGCCCCTGCGGCGGACATTGGGTCGACCACAGCGACGGTTCGACCCGATCGGACGACGGTCCAGGCGATCCCAAGCCCTACGATCCCGCCGCCGATTATCGCAACATCCACTCCGCGGTCAGCCATGATGCGGCCCGACGGGGTGTCCTGTTGCTGGTGATTCACGCCCGCGGAAATGGCCCTTAGAGTTGGCCGAATGGACCAGATGACTGCCCGGCTTTACCTGTGCACCGATGCCAGGAAAAAACGTGGTGATTTCGCTCAATTTCTCGAAGCGGCGTTCGCGGGCGGAGTGGACATCATCCAGTTGCGAGACAAGACCATCGAAGCCGCTGAGGAGCTGGAACTTCTCGAGATTCTTCGAGCGGTTGCGGAGCGCCATGGTCGGCTCTGGGCCGCCAATGATAGGGCCGACATCGCCCTCCTGGCGGCGGCTCCGATCTTGCACATCGGTCAAAAAGACCTGCCGCTCCCGGCCGCTCGACGGGTCGTCGGCACCACGTCGCGGATCGGTCTCTCCACTCACACGAGGGCGCAGATCGATGCCGCAGTGGTGATCGACGGCCTTGACTACTTGTGCGTCGGTCCGGTCTGGGCCACGCCGACAAAGCCGGGTCGTGCGGCGGTGGGAATCGAGCTGGTGCGCTACGCCGCCGAGCGAATCAGCGCGACCGGAATTCTCCGGCCGTGGTTTGCTATCGGGGGTGTTGACCAGGGCACCATCGAGCAGGTGGTCGAGGCCGGAGCGAGTCGCGTTGTCGTCGTTCGAGCGATAACCGAAGCGGATGATCCGACCGATGCCGCCCAGCGTCTTCTCGCCTGCCTGCCCCCGCACTAA
>JAYTTG010000427.1:0-4202 GCA_043745175.1 Microbacteriaceae bacterium | reverse complement strand
CCGTTGGACAGGGGTTGTGACGAAAATATCTCATCCCAGCTCGGCTCATCGACCACGGTTACCGTCCTTCGTGCGAGACGACGACCGCTCCCGGCAGTACTCCACCGGTGCGCTCGACGTCGAGGGCATGCTGCAAAATTATCACGGCCGCAACCTGGTCGATCACGGACCGCGACCGGCGCGAGTTGCGACCTGACTCTTGCAACGCCCGGGTCGCCGACACTGTGGACAACCGTTCGTCGACCATCCGCACCGGGATATCGCTGGCCACCGCAACCCGCAGTGCAAATTCTCGCGCATCCCGGGTCGAGACCGAATCGGCTCCCGACAGTGCGAGTGGCAGCCCGATCACGATTTCGACCACGGAACGCTCGGTTGCCTCGGCGAGGATCCGGGCGATATCACCATCGCCTCGAGCAATCGTGTTCACCGGGGTGGCCAGCATTCCGTGCGGGTCGCTCGAAGCAACTCCGATACGCACTTTCCCCACGTCGATCCCAAGGCGCACGCCCGGTCGCACCGTTACCTCGGAAGTCCGGCAGAGATGGCATCGAGCGCTGTGGCGATTGCGCCGACGCTCGACCCGCCACCCTGAGCGAGATCGTCTTTGCCGCCACCGCCGCCACCGAGGATACCCGCAGCGCTCTTCGCGAGCACGCCGGCCCGGGCACCAAGGAGGCGTGCTGCCTCATTGGTAGCGACGATCACTGCGGGCTTGCCTGCGACATCCGCCGCGAGAGCCACGACCACCGGGTCGGTACCGAGCCGACCGCGCACGGTGGTCACCAACAGACGCAGGTCGTCGGAAGAAGAGAGTGTTCCCACACTGCTGATCACTGCGGTCACGGCTCCAATCCGGGTCGCCTCGGCTAAGAGCATGGGTACGCGCTCTGTGAGCGCTGCGTCCTCGAACTCAGAAATGCGCTTCTCCGCTGCTTTGAGACTGGCGAGCAACTCGGAGATGCGCGCCGAAACCTGATCCCGCGGTGTCTTTAGGGTGGACGTCAGCTCACTGACGATCGCGCGCTCAACAGCGAGGTCGCGGAACCCTTCCCTGCCGACCAGAGACTCAATGCGACGGTTGCTCGACCCGACCGAGGCCTCGCTGATTACGTTGATGAGGCCGATCTCCGAACTGCGAGCGACATGGGTGCCCGCACAGAGTTCGAGCGACCAGGGTGACCCGATTTCCACGACCCGCACCTCGTCGCCATACTTTTCGCCGAAAAGTGCCATCGCACCGAGCGCGCGAGCCTCATCAAGCGGCAGGATTCGCGTCGACACCTCGAGATTCTGCCGTACGGCATCATTCGCGATGTTCTCGATCTCGCTGCGCGTCTCAAAAGAGAGCGGCTTGCTCCAGTTGAAGTCGAGTCGCAGGTAACCCGCGCGGTTGTCGGACCCGGCCTGGTGGGCATCCGGTCCGAGGACCTCCCGGAGCGCGGCATGAATCAGATGAGTCGCCGAGTGCGCCTGGGTTGCGCCGCGGCGGTAGTCGCGATCCACGACGCTGGTGGCAGCATCGCCCACTTCGACCTCTCCGCTGCGCACCTGCACGCGATGGCTCACGAGCCCCTTGACCGGGCGCTGCACATCGAGCACTTCGAGATCGAACCCGGTGCCGACGATGCTGCCGGCATCCGCTTCCTGGCCACCAGCCTCCGCGTAGAGCGAGGTCTCCGCGAGAATGACCTCCGCGATCTCACCGGCGGCGGCCTTCGTCACGGACACCCCGTCGACGATGAGACCGAGGATTGTCGTGTCGGTGTCGAGATGGTCATAGCCGGTGAAGACCGTCTCTCCCAGCGCCCGGAACGCACTGTAGACGGAGAGGTCGGCCAGAAGTGTCTTCTTGGCCCTGGCATCCGCCTTCGCCATTGTGCGCTGTTCGAGCATCAGGGCGTCGAAGGCGGTGCGGTCAACGCTGAGGCCGGCTTCCTCCGCCATTTCGAGTGTGAGGTCGATGGGAAAACCGAAGGTATCGTGCAAAAGAAACGCGGTGTCTCCCGCGAGTTGCGTCGACCCGGACCGCTGGGTCTTGCCCACCGCGAGGTCGAGGATGCTCGTGCCGCTGGCGAGCGTGCGGAGGAATGTCTCCTCCTCCGCCGTTGCGAGGTTGCGGATGCGGTCGTAATCGGACTCTACTTCCGGGTAGGCCGCCTTCATCGCGTCCTTCGAGGCGACGAAGAGCTCCGTGAAAGTGGGGGCATCCACACCGAGCAGGCGCATGGAGCGCACGGAGCGGCGAAGCAACCGGCGCAGGATGTAGCCGCGGCCCTCGTTTGACGGGGTAACACCGTCAGACATCAGCATGAGTCCGGAGCGAATGTGGTCGGCGACCACGCGCATCCGCACGTCATCTTCGGGGTCGGCACCGTATCGGCGGCCGGAGAGAGCAGCGGCTCGGTCGAGCACCGGGCGGATCTGGTCGATCTCGTAAATGTTCTCTACGCCCTGTTTGAGGAAGGCAACCCGCTCGAGTCCCATACCGGTGTCGATATTCTGCTTCGGAAGGTCACCGAGGATCGGGAAGTCGTATCCCGACCCTTCACCACGCAGGTATTGCATGAAGACGAGATTCCAGATCTCGACGTAACGATCATCACCAGTCGCCGGCCCGCCGTCGACGCCATAGGCCGGCCCACGATCGAAAAAGATCTCGGAGTCGGGCCCGGCCGGCCCCGGCTGACCGGTCGACCAGTAGTTCTCGTCTTTACCCAGGCGTTGGATTCGATGCTCGGGCAGCCCGGCAATGCGGCGCCACAGGTCGAAGGAGACATCGTCCTCTTCATAGACCGTCACCCAGAGATCCTTCTCCTCGAACCCGTACCCGCCATCAGCTTCGGAGCTCGTGAGCAGCTCCCAGGCATAGCCGATCGCCCCCTCCTTGAAATAGTCGCCGAAGGAGAAGTTGCCGTTCATCTGGAAGAAGGTGCCGTGACGAGGTGTCTTGCCGACCTCCTCGATGTCGAGGGTTCGAATGCACTTCTGCACACTTGTCGCACGCGGATACGGTGCCGGAACGAGCCCGGTCAGGTAGGGCACGAACGGCACCATGCCCGCCACCGTAAACAGCAGCGTCGGATCGTCACTGACGAGGGAGGCGGAGGGAACTACGGTGTGGCCGCGCTGGGCGAAGAAGTCGAGCCAGCGGCCCCGGATGTCAGCGGTCTGCATGGTGTCCTGAAGTCAGGGCGTGCCCCTCCGGGCCGCCAAAGGCGAAGAGAAGGATTGTTTTCAGCGTGCGGTGAAATCGGAGAGGGCGTCTCCGGCATCGGCTACCGCGGCACGAAGCTCGGCTTCGCGCTCCTTGTAACCATCGACGACAGCACTCGAGAACTCGTGGGCACGGCTGTCCACGTCTTCGAAGAACCGCTTGCCCTCTGGGGTCTTATTGATCTGGTGCGCGGCGAGGAATCCCAGCCCCACGCCGACGATGAGCCAGAGGATGTTCTTCATGGTTGCTCCCTAGAGTGGTGGCGGATGCTGCGTCGCGGCGGGTGAGCCCAGTTTACTTCGCCCGGGCTTTCGGCTTCAGGGCGCCAAGGGCGACCTTGACCGCTGCCGAGAAACCGGCGAGCTTGATAAGCGGACCACCAACGGTAGCGGCCACGAGTGCGATGAGCGACGACACGTTCCCAGTGGCCTCCGCGACGCCCTTCGTGATGGTGTCGACCCGTGCGAGCTGCTTGTTGGTCTCGGAGATAGTGGTGGTGGCTTCTTCGAGAAGCGGCGTCACATTCGTTCCGAGGTCGCGGATGGCGGTCCCGGCTTCGTCAAAAACGCGTCCGAGCTTGACCAGCGGAATAGCCAGGAGACCGACGAGCACCGCGAAGACGCCCGCGGCGATCAGTCCGGCGATGTCGCCACCACTCATGAGATGCACCAATCGATCGGGTTCATGCAGAGGAGCGAACCATCCGAAGATGATCCGCTCCTACTGTAACGAATGCGGTGCCAAGCACCCTATCCAGACTTAGCGAGCCGCGTAGTACTCCACGACCAGCTGCACTTCGCAGGTCACGGGGACTTCGGCACGAAGCGGGCGACGCACGAGGCGAGCCTGCAGCTTGTCAATCTCGACCTCGAGGTAGGGCGGGAGTTTGGGAAGCACGTCGACGTGACCGCCGGCCGCGGCAACCTGGAACGGCTCCGTACCCTCGCTCTTGGGGTGAACGTGGATGAGCTGTCCCGGCTTCACG
>JAYTTG010000426.1:0-4209 GCA_043745175.1 Microbacteriaceae bacterium | reverse complement strand
CGCCGCATCGAGGAGCTCTTGGCGGGCGGGCGTACATTGTTTTTCGTGTCCCACAGTGAAAAAGATCTCCGACGTTTCTGCACTCGCGGCCTCTATCTCGACAAGGGTGCACTCGTGCTCGATGCTCCGATCGCGGAGGTGCTCGACCGGTACAACGCCGAGTACGGCGTGAAGGCATGAGTGTCGTGCCCGGCAAGCTTCCGCGCAACGTGTCACCGCAGGTGGCGAAGGGTGTGGATCGGCTCCTGTCGGTGCAGCGCCCCGTCGTGCTGCTGCACATCCGCAGCATCCGTCGTCGCAACCCGAATGCCTCGCCCGCGCAGGTAATCAAGATTCTTGAGGCCCGGTACCTCACCGCCGTCACCGCGGGTGGTGCTGCCGTCGGCGCGAGTGCGGTGATCCCCGGCGTCGGCGTCGGTATCTCTCTCGCCCTCTCCGGTGTCGAAACCGCGGGATTTCTCGAGGCGAGCGCGCTGTTCGCCCAATCGGTAACCGAGGTGCACGGGATCGCTGTCCAGGACCCCGAGCGCGCGCGCACGCTCGTTATGGTGATGATGCTCGGAACCGCCGGCTCCGACCTCGTGAAGCAATTTGCGGGGCAGGCCGCCGGCATCGGTCCGACGCGCGGTCGGTTCTGGGGTGAGCTTGTGACCAAGAGCCTGCCGCAGGCCGCGCTGGGGCAGATCGGCGACCGCATCAAGAAGTCCTTCGTCAAACGTTTTGTCGCCACCCAGGGGGCGAGCGCCGTTGGTCGCGCCATCCCGTTCGGAATCGGCGCGGTCGTCGGGGGCACCGGGAATCACGTGCTCGGACGCAAGGTCGTGTCGAGTTCGCGAGACGCTTTCGGGCCCGCTCCCCTGCAGTTTCCCGTGGTGTTGGATCCCGTTGTGCGCGGTCCCGTCGTGCTAACGAGGCGCGCCCGAATCAACCTTCCCCGGTTTGGCACCGGAACGAACGACTCGAAGACCCCGAAGACGCCGCGCCCACCGAGAAAAATTCGGCGACTTAAGCCATAGATCGTCGGGCTCCTGTGCCCCGTTCTGCCCACAGAATTGTGACGATTCTCACGCATCCTCTCCTCCACCGCGGCATGGTCCGGGAGTCTCCGCCGGGCCGTCGTGGGCCGTCGGTAGCTTTCGAGCTATGACTCGCCCAGGCTTTACCACCTTCGATTCCGCCTACCTCGTGCCATTCCACCTCGAGCGAGATGCCGGCCCGCGCCGGTACCTGCTCACCAACCGCGGACGCGAGCCCGTGGACGGTGTGACGGTGAGCCTGCTCGGGCCCGGCGTGATGACCGCGACCGCGCCATCCACTCTCGAAGCGGGCGAGAGCCTTGAAGTGTTCATTGCGGCCAGGGACCTCGCACGCAGCACCGTGCTCATCGTGCGCTGGTTTCGGCCCTCGGGGGAAGAGTTTCTCTGGCGGGTGAGTTTCTAGCGTGGGAAGGCTCGAGCTCAGCCGACGTGCTCGCGTCGACGGCGCTCGCGGATGAAGTCTGCGGCGGTGAAGGTCTCCACCAGATCCGGTAGCGCGTCGGCTCCGATCTTCGCGACAAGGACGGCGGGATCGATACCCAGCACAGATGCGATGCGCACCAGCGTGTGAAAGCTCGGATTGCCGAGCCCGCGTTCGATCTTGCCGAAATTGGACACGTTCATGCCCGCGAGATGTGCGATCTCCTCCTGGCTGCACGCGAGCTTCACGCGCCGAATCCGGATTCGCTCGCCCAGGATGCGGGTGGCTTCGGAGATCGGATCGGGCATACCTTATTGCTATCTGCCGCAGGGGAGAACTACCAGACGCCAAATCAGTGAGGTATTGATACCTCTACTTTCGGAGGACTAATTTGCGCGACACTGACTCGTGCGTCGAAGCCGATCCCGCGCCGTTGACACGTCTGCGCGGGAGGCCTTCCGGTCGATCGAGAGATGATGGCGCCCGGGATTGACTTCGCCAGTTCGGCCAGCGGGGCGTATCACAGCCGCCACTGGAACCGGTCCGCTTGACAAGCGGAAACACACCAGAATCCGTACCATCCGCGCCCCCGTTTAGACGATTTTCAGGAATTACACCCGACGACGAACTCACTATCTCCTGGATGCCCTCGCCCGTGGAATCTGCCAACCAGCCGAGACGCTCCCGGACGCCCGGCTGCTAGGCTCCCCCCGTGCCCGGCTTCAGCTTTGCAACGGGGAATGCGAAGAAGCTCGCCGCCCTCCCGCTCTACGCCCTCGGGGCGGCAGCAAGCGTGCTCGTACCCCGGGCGGACGACCAGTGGGTGTTCGGCTGCGGTTCGGGAATCGGCGAAGGCTCCCTTGCTCTCTTCCGGTACGCAAGGCAGACGGATCCCGGCCTGCGACTCACCTGGCTCGCCCGAGACGATCATGATCTCGCCACAGCCACGGCCCTCGGCATCCCCGCGGTGCTCAAGAGCTCCCGCCGGGGGCTCTGGCTGACCCTGCGTGCCCGAGCGGCCGTCGTGACCCATGGGTTCGGGGATGTCAACCGCTACGGCCTGCGCGGTGCCGTCGTCGTGCAGCTCTGGCACGGCATCCCGCTGAAACTCATCCAATTGGACTCCGCCGCCACAACCCGCATCTCGGTGCCGCTCTTGTCTGCCCAGGTGCGCGGCCTGCTCCGTCGCTTCTACCGCGGTGGTTACCGCGCTATCGCCCTCATGCCTGCAGCGTCGGAACTGGCGGCATCGCGGTTGCGAACCGCATTCGCGCTGCCGGCGGATCGCGTGGTTGTTACGGGCGACCCGAGAGACGACGTGCTGTCATCGGGCGACCCACTCGACCGTGCGCTGACCGCGCGCGCCGTGCTCGCTGCCGCGCTCGAGGTGGAGCTCGGTGACTACCGCGTACTGCTGTATGCACCGACCTGGCGCGACGGCGAGGCGGATCCAGGAGTACCGACCGCAGCCGAATGGTCGCGAATCGATGCCTGGCTGCACGAGACCGAAGCAGTGCTGATTGTGCGCCCGCATCCGAACGGCGTCGGGGACTACGCGGCAGGAATTGCCGGTTCCGGCCGGATTCACCTGCTGTCATCTGTACGCCAGTCCGATCTCACCCCCATCCTTCCGGCCATAGACCTGCTCGTCACCGACTACTCTTCCGTCGCGTTCGACTATTCGCTCACCGGTGGACCGATACTGTTCATCGCCCCGGACGAGGAGATGTACACCGGCTCGCGCGGTCTGTACGAGCCCTACCGCGAGTTCAGCGGCGGGCACGAGGTACGCACCTGGACGGGCATTCTCGACCAGCTCACCCTCTACGACACGAACGCGCAGTGGGCGGCAAGTGTGCGAGCACATTCAGCTGCGCTGGAGGCGCGACACTTCGCCTTTCGGGACGGGCGCAATACTGAGAGAGTGTATTTCGAGCTCACCAGCCGCCTGAAGGCCGTCCAATGACCCCGTCCGCTCCGGTAACAGTAGTAGACACCGTTGTCGTGACCACCGGCCAACTGCCGTCGATCGTGTTCGAGGGGCCGGGAGAAGCGCCCGCAGAGTTTCGGCTTCAGGCCTCACGCCAGGTACTCCCGGCAGAACTTATCGCGCTGGGCAATCGCTGGTCAGCGCGGGTTCCGTTGCTCGTCTCGAATTGGAACGGGCCGCTTCTCCCCGCGCGATCCGGGCGATACTCTGTCATCGCCACGGCATCCGACGGCTCGCGGATGTCGCTGCAGAAGCCCGCTGAGCTTCCTGCCCCCCAGCTGCTGCCCGGGGTGACCCGAGTTGCGGTGACGTCGGCTGACGGACCTCTCGTGGTGGCACTCTCGGCTCCCCTCACTGATCGAGAACGCGGTCGGCTGCAACAGGCGTCTCTAGAATCCGACTATCGGGCCGCCAAGGATGAGCCCCTCAACGCAGTCTTTTTCGAGAGCTTCTACGGCCAGAATGCTTCGTGCAATCCGCTGGCTATCGATCGGGCCATTGCCCGGTTGCGACCAGACGTCGCGCGGTATTGGAGTGTCACTGACGCCTCTGTGTCCGTGCCGAGTGGGGCGACCGCCCTCATCGAGGGAAGTTCCGAGTGGTGGCGCATCCGCGGTTCTGCGCGCCTGCTCGTGGTCAACGACTGGCTGCGCAAGCGACTTCGCAAACGCCGCTACCAGACCGTTCTGCAGACCTGGCACGGCACGATGCTCAAGAAGCTCGCACTCAGCCGGGTGCGGCTCGGCCTTCGTCCCGCGATC
>JAYTTG010000425.1:0-4211 GCA_043745175.1 Microbacteriaceae bacterium | reverse complement strand
TGATGCTCCTTCTAGCGTCGAGGTGATGCGCCTATAGGCTGCCGCTTCGTCGAAAGCACCGATCCTGCAAGGTGCTCGCAACCTGCGACAAGGCTGTTGTTAGTGGCTTCGTCCAACGATTCGAACAGTACGTGACGCCGGAGACATTGCTGTTCCGGACGGGGCGTACGGTGCACAACTCGCTGTTATCCACCACTGTGAAGGAGACTACGCCACACCGAAGACATGTTCGAATGTTGTCCTTCGGCGTGTCGTGGGGATTCGAAGTAGATCTGATCAGCTCCCTTAACAATCCCATGCAGGTGAGCGAGAATTGAACCCGTGTCTTCAGGTAGCCGAAAAACATTATCTCCGCGGGAAACCCGCATCGACCGCGCATGGGCAAGCGGGCGATCACGGTGGGCCGCGCTGGTCATCGCCGCGGTGGCTCTCGCCCTGTGCATCATCGGTGGCGCGGCGATAAACGCTGCGCTGTCCGGCAAGCCGACGGCCGTCGATGAATTCCTCTACCGGGCGATCTCGGGGTTTCGTGCCCCCTGGCTCATGGGGCCATCGCTCGTGTTCAACCAGGCGGGCGGGGGCATCATCGCCCTGTTCATCATGCCCTTCATCGCCGCCGTCGTGCTGTTGCTGACACGTGGGATCTGGGCTGCACTGGTGGTGCTGCCACTCCGACCGCTGACGCAGTGGGCGGTGGAATCGCTCAAGGGCGTATTCGAGCGGCCGCGGCCGCCGCACCGGGAGATTTCGGTCGCCCTTTCGGCCTATCCCTCTGGCCACTCTGCGGTAGCCGCCTCGCTCATCGTGGTTCTCGCCCTGCTGATCCGTCGCCGCTGGTTCACCCTCATCGGGCTGGTCTACGTGATCGCCATGGGCTACAGCCGGCTCTACCTCAATGTGCACTGGTTCACAGACATCCTCGCGGGCACCGGACTCGGGATTGCTGTCGGGCTCGTGGTCTGGGCAGTGACGGGAGGAATCCGCTCGCTTGTGCTGAAACCTCGGCGCTATCCCCGTGCCTTCGGCTCACGCTGACCGACGCCATGGCGGCGGCCCTCCGGAACGTCCGTCGCGCGGCAGAGGGCGAGCCAGGTGTCGCGGATGCCTAGCCCCTTCGCCAGCGCCTGCTCCGCCGTGAGGTCGCCGAGGTCGCCGAGCACCAGATCGTGCACGAGGGTGCGACCGAGGGCCGGACCGAACTCGTCGGTGACCGCGGTCCAAAACTGGCTGAGACGCATCCGCTCAGCGTATCCGCGTCTTGACTACCAATGCAGTAATGCCCGGCTCTCCCGAGCCGGGCATTACTTGCGCGATCCGGGCACACCGCCGACGGACCGATAAGTGTTAGCGCGTGACAAGACCCGCGTCGAAGTCCGCGACGAGGTCGTCAGGGACGGTATCGGGGATGATATTTATTCCCTCGATCACTGCCAGACGGTCTCCCACCTCGCGCATGATGACTGAGATCGGTGTCTCGAGTGCATCCGCGACCGAAGCGAGAATCTCGGAACTGGCTTCTTTTTGGCCACGCTCCACCTCGCTGAGGTAGCCGAGAGCAACACTAGCTTTGCTCGCGACCTGTCGAAGGGTGCGGCCCTTCTGCAGGCGGAAGTCCCGGAGCACGTCACCGATTTCTTGACGAACTAGAACCATTGGACCCTCCTCCTTATTTACGACTTAGTCGCATGAGCGACTTCACGATTCACAACCACGGACAGTGCTGGGTAATTCCTGCCCGGTGGATCAGTAACACTAAACCACCGATATGTAAAACTCTATCCAGCGAGTTCTGTATGACGCTTGTGAATCACTCTGATGTAACGAGATCGAAACGAGAAAGATTCCCCGTGACCTGTCACCGGGACTCGAGGACGACCCCCAGCCACAGAAGTGATTCGGAAACAGTCTTCTCTCGGATTGCCGCGCGGTCTCCCCCCAGTTCGAGTCTCAGCGAACTCACATCCTCGCCGATCGCAAGTCCGAGATACACCGTCCCGGCGGGATGCCCATCCTGTGGTCCCGGTCCGGCCACCCCGGTTGTGGACAGGCCGATATCGGCTGGCACCCCGTTCACTGCGAGAGCGGTCCTCACCCGATCGGCCATCTGACGAGCAACCTCCGGATGTACCGGCCCATAATCTCTAAGCAGGCTGGCATCCACCCCCAGCACGCTGTGCTTGAGCGCAGTGTTATAGGCGACGACTCCGCCGAGGACGGTGGCGGACGCCCCGGGGACTTTGATGAGCTCGGCAACGAGGAGTCCCCCCGTGAGCGACTCGGCGATGGCGATCGTCAACCCCCGCTCAATGAGCCTCGCGATGACCTCAGTGACGACGTCCGCCGCGCCATCCGCAGTCATTCTGGCAGGAGCGTCATGCGATCAGGATGCCGCGACGCGGTTCTGCTGGCGGTACTTCACCACGAAGTCGATGCCCGAGACGACCGTGAGCACGAGGGCGAGGGCCATCACGACCCACCCGACCCAGTGCTCCCACTGGCCGACAAGGGTCCAGAATGGAAAGAGAAGTAAGGAGATGCCCACCGCCTGCATCACCGTTTTGAGCTTGCCACTGGCCACGGCGGGGATCACTCGCGTGCGAATTACCGCAAACCGGAAGATGGTGATGCCGAACTCGCGGATCAGGATCACGATCGTGACCCACCACCATAGTTCGCCGAGGATCGAGAGGGCAACGAGCGCCCCGCCGATCAGCACCTTGTCGGCAATCGGGTCGAGGATCTTGCCGAAGTCGGTGACGAGATTCTGCCGGCGGGCGAGAATGCCATCCACGGTGTCCGTCACAATCGCGAGCACGAAAAGGCCCGCGGCAATGTACCGCAGATAACCGAGTTCGCCGTCGTCGGCGAGGAGTAGCCAGATGAACACCGGGGCCATGAGGATACGCACCACGGTGACGATATTGGCGACATTGCCCGTGCTGGCCGGGGTGTCCCCGGCCCGAGCGACTCGCCCGCGCATCGGGTTGGGTCGCTTGGCCGGCACAGCCGGATCGGAGGGATTGAAAGGGTTGTGAGGTTCTGGCGATGCCATGACTCTCACTCCCTGCCGGTCAGATTCCAGGCGTCTTCGTCCGCGCTCGCGTGGACTTCATCGTATCCGCTCGTTGAGTCACCCACCGGATCGGCCGAATAGCGATCGTCAGTCGCTGATGCGGCCGGCCCGTCTTCCCCGCGTAGTTTTGCAAGAATTCCCGGCAGCTGCTCGGGGGCGACGAGCACGTCCCTGGCTTTCGACCCCTCGGACGGCCCCACGATTTCTCGCGATTCGAGCAGGTCCATCAGCCGACCTGCTTTGGCGAAACCGACCCGGAGCTTGCGCTGCAACATTGAGGTCGAGCCGAACTGGGTGCTCACGACGAGCTCAGCGGCAGCCAGCAGTACGTCGAGGTCGTCCCCGATATCGCCATCGATCTGCTTCTTCTCTGCCGATACGGCAACATCGTTACGGTAGTCCGGGCGGGCCTGGCGGGTGACATGCTGCACGACCGCGTTGACCTCACTCTCGGTCACCCACGCTCCCTGCACGCGGATGGCTTTCGACGCGCCCATGGGCAGGAACAGCGCATCGCCCTGGCCGATCAGCTTGTCGGCGCCCGGTTGGTCGAGGATCACGCGGGAGTCCGTCATGCTCGACACGGCGAACGCGAGGCGCGAGGGCACGTTGGCCTTGATGAGCCCCGTGACGACGTCGACGGATGGTCTTTGGGTGGCGAGGACGAGATGGATGCCGGATGCCCGCGCGAGCTGGGTGATGCGCACGATCGAGTCTTCGACATCACGCGGCGCGACCATCATCAGGTCGGCTAGCTCATCGACGACGACCAAGAGGTACGGGTACGGCTTGAGCGAACGCTCGCTGCCGACGGGCAGCACGATCTCGTCGGCTACCACGGCGGCGTTGAAGTCGTCGATGTGCCTGAAGCCGAAGCTCGCGAGATCGTCGTACCGCATGTCCATCTCCTTCACGACCCAGGCGAGCGCTTCCGCGGCCTTCTTGGGATTGGTGATGATGGGCGTAATGAGGTGCGGGATGCCGGCGTAGGGCGCGAGTTCGACCCGCTTGGGGTCGATGAGCACCATGCGCACCTGCGCGGGTGTCGCCCGCATGAGCAACGAGGTGATCATCGAGTTCACGAAGCTCGACTTGCCGGAGCCGGTGGATCCCGCGACGAGCAGATGGGGCATTTTGG
>JAYTTG010000424.1:0-16011 GCA_043745175.1 Microbacteriaceae bacterium | reverse complement strand
GCCTTCGAAGACACCAGGGAGGCCTTCAACACCGTCTTCCCGATACTGTTCCCCGGTGGCACCGGAAGCATCTTCCTCACTGATCCCGACAGTATGCTGACAACCGGAATCGAGGTCACGGTGCGGCCCGCCGGTAAGAAGATCGAGCGGCTGTCCCTGCTGAGCGGTGGCGAGCGATCCCTTGCCGCAGTCGCCCTTCTGATCGCGATATTCAAGGCCCGTCCGAGCCCGTTCTACATCATGGATGAGGTCGAAGCGGCTCTCGACGATGCCAACCTCGGTCGCCTGCTACAGATCTTCGAAGACCTGCGCCAGACCTCGCAGCTCATCGTGATCACCCACCAGAAGCGCACGATGGAGATCGCGGATGCCCTCTACGGGGTGAGCATGCGCGCCGACGGCATCAGCGCGGTCGTCGGGCAACGCGTAAGAGAAGAGACCTCCGCCTGACCGGTGATGTTGTTGGACGCCGTCCAGTAAGTGCCTAAGCTTGCATCATGGCCGATATTATCGTCGCCGGACTCGCACCGGACCTCCTGCCCTATCCCGAGGCGCTCGCTCTGCAGCGCAGCATCCACTCCGCAGTGGTGGAGGGAACCCGCCCCGACACGGTGCTGCTGCTCGAGCATCCGTCCGTCTACACCGCCGGCACCCGCACCGAGGCCAGTGAGCGGCCAGATGACGGCTCCCCGGTCATCGACGTCGATCGCGGCGGCAAGATCACCTGGCACGGCCCTGGGCAGCTGGTGGGCTACCCGATCCTGCGCCTGCACAACCCCGTCGATGTCGTCGCCTATGTGCGTCGGCTCGAGGATCTACTCATCGACGTGATCGCCCACTTCGGGGTGACCGGTGTGCGGGTGGTCGGTCGGTCGGGGGTCTGGATCGTCGATGGCGCGCGCGAGGAGAAGATCGCGGCCATCGGCATCCGCGTTGCCGGAGGCGTCACCATGCACGGCTTCGCCCTCAACTGCAGCAACTCCCTCGACGCCTACGAGCACATCGTGGCGTGCGGTATCCGTGACGCCGGGGTCACCACGATCAGCCGCGAGTCCGGTGGGCAGGTCAGCCCCGCCGATGCCGCCGCGGTGGTCACCGAGCGCTTCGACGCGCTGGTCGCCGAGACAGCCTTCCTCGCAAATGTGGCGGTGCCCGCATGACCGCGGCACCCGACGGACGGCGGATGCTTCGCCTCGAGATTCGCAATACCGAGACGCCCATCGAGCGCAAGCCCCCGTGGATCAAGACCGTCGCCCGCCAGGGTCCGGAGTACCTGGAACTGCAGAAGCTCGTGAAGGACGAAGGGTTGCACACGGTGTGCCAGGAGGCCGGATGCCCCAACATCTACGAGTGCTGGGAGGACCGAGAGGCCACCTTCCTTATCGGCGGTGCCCAGTGCACGCGGCGGTGCGACTTCTGCCAGATCGACACCGGCAAGCCCGCGGACTACGACAGGGATGAGCCGCGTCGCGTCGCCGACTCGGTGCTCACCATGCGACTGCGTTACGCGACCGTCACGGGCGTCGCGCGCGATGACCTGCCCGACGAGGGCGCCTGGCTGCACGCGGAGACGGTGCGGCGGATTCATACGGTGAACCCGGGAACCGGGGTCGAGATCCTTGCCACCGACTTCTCCGGCAATCCTGACCTGCTCGCGGAGGTGTTCTCCTCCCGCCCGGAGGTCTTCGCGCACAACGTCGAGACAGTGCCGCGGCTGTTCAAGCGCATCCGTCCCGCGTTCCGCTACGAGCGCTCGCTCGGCGTGATCACGAGTGCCCGGGAGGCGGGGCTCATCACCAAGTCCAACCTGATCCTCGGCATGGGGGAGGAGCGTGCGGAGATCAGCCAGGCGCTGCGCGATCTCCACGATGCCGGCACCGACATCATCACCGTGACGCAGTACCTGCGGCCGACGGCCAGGCACCTGCCGGTGGCACGATACCTGCCGCCTCAGGAGTTCATCGAGATAAAGGAGGAGGCCGAGGAGATCGGATTCCTCGGGGTGCTCGCCGGCCCGTTAGTGCGGTCGTCCTACCGCGCCGGTCGCCTCTGGGCGCAGTCGATGAAGCGCAAGGGCCTCGAGCTCCCCCCCGAGCTCGCTCATCTCGCCGATGCCGACCTTGGGTTCGCGCAGGCGGTCTAGCTGATCGGCGAGAGCGCCACGTCGTTGACGGTGTGCACACGCCACCCCTCGCCCATACGGTCGAAGGTGGCCGTCGAGCCGTTTTCGATCGCGGGGAGTTGCTGCCCGGCGAGGGCACCGAGTGTGTAGCGGATGATCGTGCCGTGGCAGACGATCACCACATTGGCGTCGCCGTAGTCGTCGGCAATGCGATCGAGTGCCGCGATGCCGCGGGCGACCACAGAGTCCAGACTCTCGAGCCCGGGGTAGTCGTGAGTGGGCCAGCGCGCCTCTATATCCTCCGCGGTCGCCCCCTCGCCGTCGCCGTAGTCGCGTTCGACGAGCTCGATGTAACTCGGTCCGAGCGTGATGCCGAGGCCGTCGGCGATGATCTGTGCCGTCTCGCGGGCACGACTGAGCGGCGAGCTCACCACGGCATCCCAGCGGGTGCCGGAGAGCACGCCAACCGCCTCGCGAGCCTGCTCCCGTCCGGTGTCATTGAGCGGGATGTCGGAGGAGCCCTGGAGGCGCAACTCCCGATTCCACTCGGTCTGGCCATGGCGGATGAAGGCGAAAGTCACCCCTCTAGTCTGCCCTGCCCGGCGACCCTGCCGTGATCGACACTGGCGACACTGATCGCGGCGCCGCGAAGGACTCGTGCCGATCAGTAACATTGGCCTATGGCTTCTCCCTGGTCCCTCTCGGGCGCGCTCAAGGGCATGTTCGCTCGCAAGACCATCGACGACGAGACCTGGGACGACCTCGAAGACGCGCTGATCACCGCCGATTTCGGCATGGATCTCACCGAGGCGATCATCGAAGAGCTTCGTGCGAGCGTCAAGCGTTTCACCACGACCGACCCGGTCGACCTGAAGCGGATGTTGCGCGAGACCCTCGAGGAGCGGCTCGCCCGCCTCAATCCCACCCTCACGCTCAGCGCGCGTCCTTCCGTGGTGCTTGTCGTCGGAGTCAACGGCGTCGGCAAGACCACCACCATCGGAAAGTTCGCGAAGTTCCTCGGCGGCTATGGCCGCAGCGTGATCGTCGGTGCGGCCGACACCTTCCGCGCAGCAGCCGTCGAGCAGCTGGCCACCTGGGCGGAGCGCGGCGGTGCCGCCATCCAACGTCCGCAGCAGCAGGGGCAGGATCCGGCATCCGTCGCCTTCCAGACCGTGGAGCGTGCGCAGCGGGAGGGCATCGACATTGTGCTGATCGACACGGCCGGCCGCCTCCAGACCAAGAGCGGTCTGATGGACGAGCTCACGAAGATCCGTCGTGTGGTCGAGAAACAGACCGAGATCGCCGAAGTGCTGCTCGTGCTCGACGCGACAACCGGCCAGAATGGACTCGCCCAGGCTGAGGGGTTCATCAAGCACGCCGGCGTGACCGGACTCGTGCTCACCAAGCTTGACGGCTCAGCAAAGGGTGGATTCGTGCTCGCGGTGCAGGAGAAGACGGGGATTCCGATCAAGCTGATCGGCCAGGGCGAGGGCATCGGCGACCTCACCGGGTTCACCCCTCACGTCTTCGTGCAGAATCTCCTGGGGTCGTGATCGTGTCACACATCGAGACTTCTTCGGAGCGCGCCTACAGCCGAGTGGCGCTCGTCTCGCTCACGCTTGCGGTCGTCGGGGTGGGCCTCGCAATCTGGGGATTCGTCGCCGGAATTGACGCGACACTCAACGGTGCCGGGGCCATCAGCACGAGCATCGTGATCTTCTATGTGGGGTCGGCCGTGCTCTTCGTGGCCATGGTGCTTGCGATCGTCGGGCTGGTGCGGTCCGAGGCCAAAACAGTTCCGACGGTGGCGCTCGCCGTCTGCCTGATTCCGATCGCCGCGATCATTGTGATCGCGTTGGCCTACCGGCGATAGTCGTGCGGTGGCGCTCCCAGCTGCGCCGACAGCTCTGCCGCGACCCGGGCGGTGAGCACTCCCGCCTCGTCGAGATGCGCCCCGAGTCGAGGCTTGGGCGCGCTCACGTTTATCGCGGCAATGATCGTGCCGCGGAAGTCGAAAACGGGAGCGGAGACCCCGACGACGCCTTTTTCGAACTCTTCATCGACGATCGCGTAGCCGCGGCGACGGATGCGGGAGACCTCGGCCCACAGGTCCTCGAAATCGGTGACGACGGGTGTGACGTCCGTGAGTGCCGCGGATACCGCCCCCACGTTTTGCAGCAGCGGGGTCACCGGACTGGTGACCGGGTCGTCGTGGCCGTGCAGCGCGTACCACCCGCGCAGGTCGTCCTCTGCCCAGTCGCTCACGAGCACACGACCAGACGAGGTCTGCCACGCCGCGGTGCTCACCCCCTCCCAGCCGAGACCACGGAAGGCGAACTCGCTCAGCTCGCTTGCCAGCGTGAGCACATTTCCGCCGCGAAGCACGCAGAGGTGAGTGGTCTCGTGGGTTGCCGTGACGACCCGGCGCAGGAAGGGAGCGGCTGCCCGCACCAGACGCGACTCCAGCGTGCGGGCCGCGAGGGCATAGAGCTGGTATCCCAGGCGATAACTCTGGGTCAGAGGATCCCGCGAGACAAGACCGGAATCCGCAAGAGTCGCGAGTGTGCGGGAGACAGCGCCCTTGTCGCGCCCGGCGAGTTCTGCCACGCGCACCACGCCGAGACCGCCTGCTGATTCGGATTCGGGCGATCCGAGGATCTCGAGTAGTTCGAGGTCGCGGCGAAGCCCGGCTGAGTTACGCCTCGGCGCCACAGGCGCACTACTCCCGACCGGGTTCATGGCCCCACCCTAGACACTAGTTGCCATTTGCACAACTATAGTTGTGCAAATAGGAACTGCGCTTTAGTGTTCTCGACATGAGTCGTAGCTCACCCGGGTAGCGGCAACTCGATGAAGAGTGAGGTGGAAGCATCCGTGACCGAATTTGACTTCAGTCGCCTGCTGCATTTCTGGGATACCCGCGCACCGGACATCCTTGGCCTCGTGGTCGAACACATCTCGGTCGTTGCCGTCTCACTGGTGATCGCGATGATTGTCGGCGTCGGAATCGGCATGATGGTCTGGGATCGCCCCGTTCCGCGCGCGACCGTGATCGCTGCCGCCGGTGTTGCCCTCACCATTCCCTCGTTGGCAATGCTCGCGCTGCTGATCCCCGCATTCGGACTCGGATGGACTCCCACGATCATCGCCCTGGTGATGTATTCACTGCTGCCAATCGTGCGCAACACCGTGGTCGGCCTCCGCGAGGTGCCGCCGGCCGTCATGGAATCGGCGAAGGGCATGGGGATGAATCAGCTCTCGGTGCTCCTGAAGGTGCAGTTGCCGATCGCCTGGCCGATCATTCTCACCGGAGTGCGCGTCGCCGCCCAGCTGACCATCGGGATCGCCGCCATCGCCGCGTACGTGGCTGGTCCTGGCCTCGGCACCTACATCTTCCAGGGCCTCTCATCTCTCGGCTCGGTCAACGCCCTCAACTTCGCCCTCACCGGAACTCTCGGTGTCGTGCTTCTTGCGCTCATCGTCGACGCGCTCTTCGTCGCTATCACCCGCTACTCCACGTCAAGGGGACTCCGTGCCTAAAACACCCGATACCGCCATCCTCCAGATCGCCCGCAACACCAGCGGTGCCCGCATCGTGCTCGACCAGGTGACCAAGAGCTACCCCAACCAGCCGGTATCGGCGGTGGAGAACTTCTCCATGACGGCCGAGCCTGGCGAGCTCATCATGTTCGTCGGCCCGAGCGGCTGCGGCAAGACGACGACCATGAAGATGATCAACCGCATCATCGAGCCGACGAGCGGGTCCATCTCGATCGACGGGAGAGACGTGCTCTCCCTCGATCCGCACGAGTTGCGACGCCACATCGGCTATGTGATCCAGCAGATCGGCCTCTTCCCTCATATGACCATCGCCGAGAACATCGCGGTCGTGCCGAAGCTGCTCGGCTGGAGCAAAGACAAGATCGGCAACCGCATCGACGAGCTGCTCGCCACCGTCGAACTCAACCCGAAGGAATTCGCGCACCGCTACCCCAAGCAGCTCTCGGGCGGCCAGCAGCAGCGCGTTGGGGTGGCACGGGCGCTCGCTGCAGATCCGCCCGTGATGCTCATGGACGAGCCCTTCGGTGCGACCGACCCGATCACCCGCGAAAAGCTGCAGGCCGAGTTTCTCCGCCTACAGGAGACCCTCGGCAAGACGATCATCTTCGTGACACATGATTTCGATGAGGCCGTGCGGCTCGGTGATCGCATCGCTGTGCTCAGCGAGCGCAGCCAGATTGAGCAGTTCGACACTCCGGCCAACATCCTCGCGGCCCCGGCCAACGACTACGTGGCCTCCTTTATCGGGCACGGAGCTGCGATAAAGCGGCTCACCCTCATCCCGGTGACCGAGGCTCGGCTCGGCCCGGCCAGCGAATCCTCCGGTGGCCCCATTTCGGTCCGGGCCACCGACAGCCTGCGCGATGCCCTCGATTCGCTCGTGCTTACCGGACTCACCGCGCTCACGGTACTCGACTACGACGATGTCGCGATCGGGTCGATCAGCATGGAGCGGATCTCTGCCGTGCTCGGCGCGGAGGTTCCGGTTATGCCCACTGGCATCCCGCTCGTACCGGAGAACCGACCGTGACCGACACCTTATTCCGCGCACGGTCTGCCAGCCTTCAGGACGGCGCCACCCGTGAACGTTTCTTCACTCCGCGTCGCTTCATCACTCCGCTGATCGTGGCGGTCGTTCTCGGGGCGCTCGTCCTGTGGCTATCGAGCATGCAACTCGACTCCATCGAGAAGCGCACCCTGAACATCGACTACATCGTCAACCGCACGCGAGAGCACCTCGGGCTCACGATCGTGGCATCCGCCCTCGTCGCGATTCTCGCCATCCCCACCGGAATTGCGCTCAGCCGCACGAAGTCGCGGCTGGTGCGCGGCATCGTGCTCGGCATCGCGAACATCGGTCAAGCGACGCCGGCAATCGGCGTGATCATCCTGCTCGCGATCGTCTGGCAGACCGGCTATGCCACCGCGCTCGTTGCCCTGGTAATTTACTCATTCCTGCCCGTGCTGCGCAACACGCTCATCGGCCTCCAGCAGGTGGACGAAAACGTGCGCGAATCCGCGCGTGGCATGGGGATGACGCCTAACCAGGTGCTGCGCGACGTGGAGCTCCCTCTTGCGGTGCCGGTGATCCTGGCCGGGCTGCGCACCTCGCTCGTCTTTTGCGTCGGCGTGGCGACCGTCGCGACCTTCATCAACGCTGGCGGGCTCGGCGACATGATCGTCAACGGCCTCAAGCTGCAGCGCTACCCCGTGCTCATTACCGGGGCCGTGCTCGTGGCCTGCATCGCACTGCTCATCGACTGGGTCGCCAGCCTCGCCGAAGACCGACTGCGCCCGCGCGGTACCTGACCTCACCCGACCCGTCATTTCGACACAGCACCCCTCACAGAAAGCACAAGGAGAAGTAGATGAATAAACGCACCACAAGCCTGCTGGCGGTCGCCGCCGTGGGCATTCTCGCCCTCAGCGCCTGTTCCTCCAGCACCGGAGGGTCGACGGCGACCTCGGGCAAGAGCACCGAGGTCAAGGGACTCACCGGCGTTATCGGGGCCAAAGACTTCTCCGAGCAGTACATCCTCGCCTACCTCACGAGCGACCTCCTGAACGCCCACGGCGCCAAGACCACGGCCAACATCAAGGTCGTCGGCTCGGCCAATGTGCGCGCCGCCCTCGAGAGCGATAACTTCATGGGGTACTGGGAATACACCGGTACCTCCTGGATCACCTACAACAAGAACACCGCCCCGGTGAAGGGCGAAGCAGCTCAGTTCGCAGCAACCAAGTCGGCGGATGCCAAGAACGGCATCGCCTGGCTCGATCCGGCTCCGCTCAACAACACCTATGCGTTCGCGATCCGTTCAGACAAGGCGAAGAAGCTTGGTGTCACCTCGCTCAGCGACATCGCCAAGCTCCCGGTTAAGGATCAGACCTTCTGCATCGAGAGCGAATTCTCCACCCGTGACGACGGCTGGCCGGGGCTCAAGAAGGCCTATGGCATCACCGTGCCCGACTCGAACGTGTCGCTGCTCGATACCGGTGTGATCTACACGGCCACCCAAAAGGGCACTGACTGCAACTTCGGCGAGGTATTCCAGACGGATGGCCGCATCAAGGCGCTGGACCTCACTGTCATGAAAGACGACAAGCAGTTCTTCCCGGTCTACCAGGGTGCATTCACCGTCAAGAAGACCACCCTCGACAAGTACCCGGGAATTGCCAAGGTGATCGCGCTCATGGCGGGCAAGCTCACCACCACCGAAATGCAGACGCTCAACGCACAGGCCGATGTCAACGGTGATGACCCGAAGACGATCGCTCACGACTGGCTTGTCAAGCAGGGACTGATCTAAATGACCCAGGCCCTTCAAATCGGCGAGAGCTTTGTCGGCGACGGTGTCAATGCCGCACACGTCAACACCGTTTTCGGCCACCGCGAGGGGCCGGCTGGGGTGGCCTGGGCTTCGGCCCTCGCCACCCCCAGCCAGGGGCATGTGCCCTTCGTCACCGTGCTGCGGCCTTCGCTGCCGGTGAAACCGCTCACCCTGTTCGTGACCAAGTCCGCGCCGGCCAGTGACCAACACGGGCTGCTGATCTGGGGACCAGCGCAGGCGGGCATCGCAGCCGGAGTGGCAGATGCCCTCGCCGACGGCGTGATCTCCCGCGAACAGGCCGACTCCCACGTCATCATCGCTGCCGTCTGGGTAAACCCCGCGGCGGATGACGCCGAGACCGTGTTCGCCAACAATCGGCTCTCGGTGCGCACCGCACTCGAAAACGGAGCCCTCTCGCTGCCGAGCACGGATGACGTGATCGCGGCGCGAGATTCGCCGACCAATCCTTTTTTCACGCCACAGGCCCAGCCGCTCGATCCGGAAAGTTCCGCATGAAAATCACCGCCATCCGCCTCACGCGAATGTCGCTGCCGCTCGACCCCCCGTTCACTGCGGCGTGGGACCCGAATCCGCGACGGGAGTTTGCCGCCACCCTGGTCACGGTGGATACCGATGCCGGAATCACCGGGGTCGGCTCCGGCGACACGATGGACGGGTTTGAAGCGTACGAGCACCTCTTCGTCGACACCGACCCGATGCAGATTCTCAATCAGGTGCGACGCATCGAGACCATCAACTTCCACGGGGGGCGGTATTGGCCGCTTGAAGCAGCCCTCTGGGATATCATCGGCCAGGTCACCGGCCTGCCGGTGAGCGTGCTCTTCGGCGGAGCACGCGACCGGATGCCCGCCTACGCCTCCTGTGGCGAGCTCAAGGCCCCGGCGGATCGCGCGGAGTCTGCGCTTGCCGCACAGGCCCGTGGATTCCGGGCAATGAAGATCCGTATTTCCCGTGACGATGTGGCCGGGGGTATCGCCGCAGTGCGGGCGACGCGCGCGGCGGTTGGCGACGACTTCGACCTCATGGTGGACCTCAACCAGATGTGGCGCATGAGCGGAGACATCGAACCGGCGCTGTCCCTGGCCCGCGTGCAGAAGATCGCGGGAGAACTGCAAGAGCTGGGAGTGCTCTGGCTCGAGGAGCCGCTGCCGCAGATTGACGTGGTCGGTGCGCGCCGGGTGCGTGCCCAGACCGGCATCCAGGTCTCCGGGGGTGAGATGGTAAGAAGCATGGCGGAGCTCGCCGCGCTGATCGAAGCTGACGCCTACGACATCTACCAGCCGGATGTCGTGCTCGCGGTCGGCATGTACCGCGCACGGCAGGTGGCCGAGTCCGCCAACCTGCGCCACCGGCTCTTCACCCCGCACACGTGGAGCAACGGTCTCGGGCTGCTCGCCAACCTGCACGTCGCCGCGGGAGTGGACGCCGGGCCCTACCTCGAATTCCCCTACGACCCGCCCGGGTGGACGCCAGAGCGTCGCGATTTCTTCCTGCAGCCGATCGACATCGATGACGCCGGATGCCTCGTGGTGCCGCCTGGTCCGGGACTCGGCGCCACGATCGACTGGGACGCCGTGAAGAGGTACACACTATGACCAACTGGGCAGAGCGCGCGGCCGCGCTCCTCCCCGAGACCCGCCTGTTCATCGACGGCGAGTTTCGGCCGGCACTCGACGGTGCCACCTTCGACACGATCGCCCCGCGCGACGGCAGCCTGATCGCCGCCGTCAGTGCGGCCAGCGAGGCGGATGTTGACCTTGCCGTCAGTGCCGCCGCTCGCGCATTCGAGTCCGGGGTCTGGAGCCTTGCAGACCGCCGGGAGCGCGCCAGAGTGCTGCTCCGACTCAGCGAACTCATGCTCGAAGACCTCGATGAGCTAGCGCTGCTCGAATCCCTCGACTCCGGGCATCCGATCGGCGACGCGCGCCGGGTGGATGTACCGAACGCGGCCCGAACCATGCGTTGGTACGCCGAGGCCATCGACAAGATCTATGACGAGGTTGCGCCGGCACCGCAAAGTGCCCTCGCGCTGGTCACCCGCGAGCCACTGGGTGTCATCGGTGCCGTCGTGCCGTGGAATTACCCGCTGATCATCACGGCGTGGAAGATCGCGCCGGCGCTCGCCGCCGGCAACTCGGTGGTGTTGAAGCCGGCGGAGCTGACGAGCCTCTCCGCTCTTCGTCTTGCCGAACTCGCCGCTCGCGCCGGGCTTCCGGCCGGGGTGCTCAACGTCGTGCCGGGGCTCGGAGCGGTTGCCGGCGAGGCGCTTGGGCGGCATCCGCTCGTCGACAAGATCACCTTCACCGGTTCGCCAGCGGTCGGTCGCCGATTCCTGGGCTACGCGGGGGAGTCGAACGGCAAGCAGGTCTCCCTCGAGCTCGGCGGAAAGTCGCCGCAGGTGGTGCTGGCCGACGTCGAAGACCTCGCCGCCTGTGCCTCGGCCGTGGCGTGGGGAATCTTCTACAACGCCGGGCAGACCTGCCACGGAGGCAGCCGCCTCATCGTGGACGAGCGCGTGCACGACGAGCTTGTCGCCGCGGTGATCGCCGTGGGTGACTCGATGGTTCTCGGCGATCCGCTGGATGACTCCACGCAGATCGGCTCGATCGCGAGCGCGATCCAGCTCGACCGTGTGCTCGGTTACACCGGCGTCGCCCGCGACGAAGGAATCACCGTGCATGGCGGAGCCCGGGTACGCCCCGGGGGACTCGCCGAGGGCTTCTACGTGGAGCCGACGGTATTCACGGGCGTCGACAACGCCGGGCGTATTGGCCAGGAGGAGATCTTCGGACCGGCCCTGTCGGTGTCGGCAGTGCGCGGGGCGGCGGATGCGGTGCGGGTCGCCAACCACAGCGCCTATGGTCTCGCCGCAAGTGTCTGGACGAAAGACGTCACCACCGCGCATCGCGTCGCGCAGCAGTTGCGCGCGGGCACGGTGTGGGTCAACACCTATGACGTCGCGGACGTCATCACGCCGTTCGGCGGGTTCAAGAGCTCGGGGAGCGGTCGTGACCGGTCGCTGCATGCCTTCGATTCCTATACGGCGCTCAAAACCACCTGGATCAACCTGGGCGATTCGCCCCTGACCAACGATTGAGAACGCACGAACATATGAGCAGCACTTCACCGACACGCGTCGGCTTCATCGGCCTTGGCAACATGGGCTCCGGAATGACCCGCAACCTGCAGAAGGCGGGATTTGATCTCGTCGTCAACGACATCCGTCGGGAATCTGCCGACCACCTGGTGGCAAACGGTGCCGAATGGGCCGCGACCCCCGCGGAGGTCGCGTCGACGACGGACGTGGTCATAACGATGCTCCCGACGCCCCGGCACGTCGATACGGTCGTCAACGGACCAACGGGAATCCTCGCTGGCATCGCCGACGGCGGCACCTGGGTGGACATGTCCACCTCGGTGCCGGAAGTGGCGCAGCGCGTTCGAACGGAGCATTCCCACCGCGGCCTGCGCATCCTGGATGCACCGGTAAGCGGTATGTCGGTCGGCGCGGCCAACGGCATGCTGCAGATCTTCGTCGGAGGGGAAGAAGCGGATGTTCTGCGGCTGCGTCCGGTATTCGAGGCCATGGGAGATCCGGAGCGCATCCTGCATGTCGGAGTGGCCGGCACCGGATACGCGGTCAAGCTGATGATCAACCAGCTCTGGTTCTCGCACCTCGTCGCAACGGCAGAGGTACTCGCCATCGGCGTGAAGGCCGGCGTCGACCTCGCCGTGTTGCGTAACTCACTGATCGCGAGCCCGGCCAACAGCAACTTCGTGCAGAACGATGTGCTCTCGATCCTCGACCACGGTGACTACGACGAGGGCTTCGCGATCGCACTTGCCTGCAAAGATCTCGGTCTCTCGATCGACCTCGCCCGCTCGGTGGGAGCGCCCTCAGAGCTCAGCGCTCTTGTGGAGCAGATCTACCGCCGCGCCCGTGCCCAGTACGGCGATCTTGCCGGCGAGATGACGCCGGTGAAGCTCTACGAAGACCTCATCGGCGTGGACCTCCGACTCGAGAAGGTGCTGCTATGAGCGCGTTCGCGGCCACCGGACTAGTGCCGCTTCCCCGGCCGCTTCACGAGATCCAGCTCACCCTCGACCCCAAGCCGATCGCCCACTTCGGGCGCGGTACCGTTGCACAGGTCGGCGCGATCACGGCCGCGACCGGTGCGACGATCGCGTTGATCGTCACCGATCCGTTCCTCGCCAGCTCCCCAGTCGTCGCCCTGGTTCGATCGTCGCTCGAGGAGGCCGGTCTGGCCGTGACCGTATACGGGGGAGTGACCCCGAATCCGACCACGACCTGTGTCGACGAGGGGAGCGACCTCGCCGTGACCATCCACGCCGGTGCAATCGTCGCGGTCGGCGGAGGCTCATCCATGGATGCCGCCAAAGGCATATCTCTCGGTGCGGTGAACCCGCAACGTGGGATCGGGCTCGACTACACGAGCACGTTCGGGCATCCCGCGCTGCCGATCATCGCCGTCCCCACCACCGCCGGTACCGGCGCGGAGGTGAACGCGTTCGGGGTGATCACCGATGTTACGACTCATCGCAAGTTCTACGTCGGGCATGACAGCGCTCTCGCCAGGGCGGCGATCCTCGATCCTGACCTCACCGTCGGACTCCCGGCCGGTGCGACCGCCGCTACCGGGATGGATGCCCTCACCCACGCTCTCGAGTCGTACCTGTCCGTGCGCGCCAACCCCTATAGCGACGGTATCGCCCTCCAGGTGATCTCGACTGTCGCGGACTTCCTTCCGCGCGCGGTTGCGGACGGCTCGGACATCGAGGCCAGGGCCGAACTCCTGCTCGCCAGCCACATTGTGGGCGTGGGGTTTTCCCATACCGGTCTCGGCCTCGTGCACGGTATTGCGCATCCGCTCGGCGGCCAATTCAACATTCCGCACGGCCTCGCGCTCTGCATCGTCATCGAGGGTGTCCTGCGCTTCAACCTTCCGGCGAGGCAGGAACGCATCGCGCGGGTGGCCTTCGCCCTCGGGGTCGGCGACACTGCCGCATCCGAAGTGCAGAATGCGGAGGCGGCCATCAATGGGATCGCCGCTCTCGCCGCCCGGGTGGGTATGACCGGTCCACTGTCGAAGTTCGGGGTCACCGGTGACGACCTGTCTTCGCTGGCGGCCGACACTCTCGCCGACTCGGTCACGGTCAACAATCCCATCCAACCCACCGCAGAAGATGTCATCCGCATCCTCGAGGAGTCCCTGTGACCATCACGCTGGCCATCGAGGCCGCTTTGCTCGACCGAATCCCGACCGGCCTCTTCATCGGGGGAGAATGGTGCGCGGCAAGCGACGGCGGCACTTTCGACGTTCACGATCCGTCTACGGGGCGGGCCTTGCTGAGCATCGCGGATGCGACCCCCGCCGACGGTGCGGCAGCACTCGCCGCGGCCGACGGAGCCCAGCGCGGCTGGGCCCGCACCGCCCCTCGGGTGCGCGCCGAGATCCTGCGCACCGCGTTCGAGTTGATCACGGCCCGGGCGGATGATTTCGCGCTACTGATGACACTCGAGATGGGCAAGCCGCTGGCAGAGGCCCGCGGCGAGGTGGCCTACGGCGCCGAGTTCCTGCGCTGGTTCTCGGAGGAGACCGCCCGCATTTCCGGCCGGTACGCAATGGCTCCCGATGGCAACAGTCGCCTGCTGGTAACCAGGAGAGCGGTCGGCCCGTGCCTGTTCATCACACCGTGGAATTTTCCGCTCGCGATGGCCACGCGCAAGATCGCTCCGGCCATCGCCGCCGGTTGCACGATGGTGTTGAAGCCCGCGGCCCTCACGCCTCTTACGGCACTGTTCTTCACTCAACTGCTCCAGGAGGCCGGGCTCCCGGCTGGCGTGCTCAACGTCGTTCAGACCACCCGAGCCGGAGCAGTCACCGCCCCGCTCATCGCGGATTCCCGCCTACGTAAGCTGTCGTTCACCGGGTCGACCGAAGTGGGCCGCCGCTTGATCGCGGACGCTGCAACCCAGGTGCTCCGGGTCTCGATGGAGCTCGGCGGAAACGCACCATTCCTCGTGTTCGCCGACGCAGACATCGACCGGGCAGTCGACGGGGCAATGATCGCCAAGATGCGCAACGGAGGCGAGGCCTGCACTGCAGCCAACCGGTTCCTGGTGCACGAGACCATCGCTTCAGAGTTCACGAGCAAACTGGTGGAGCGGATGCGCGCCCACACCGTTGCCCGCGGCACCGAGCCGGAGTCGAAGATCGGTCCGCTGGTCGACGAAAGCACCCGGCAGAAGGTGCACGAGCTCGTGACATCCTCGCTCGCGGCCGGCGCCACTCTCGCGCTCGGTGGATCTGCCGTCGATGGGCCTGGTTACTTCTACCAGCCGACCGTGCTCACCGATGTACCGCCGCACGCCCGCATCCTTCACGAGGAAGTCTTCGGCCCGGTGGCGCCGATTTCGACCTTCACGACCGAGAAAGAGGCTATCCGTCTCGCCAACGACACGGAGTTTGGGCTGGTGGCCTATGCCTACACGCGGGATCTCAATCGCGGCCTGCGCCTGGCAGAGGAACTCGAGGTGGGAATGTTGGGCGTCAACACCGGCATCGTGTCAAACCCGGCGGCGCCGTTTGGCGGAGTGAAGCAGTCCGGGCTGGGGCGGGAGGGCGGCTTCGAGGGCATCGACGAGTACCTGGAGACCCGCTACGTGGGGATCGCGGATCCGTTCGTCGATGCCTGAGATCCGACGCTGTCGACGACGCCCGAACGCAGAGCCGCGTGCTGACGACTCAGCTCCATATAGTGAGCTGCGTTTGCTGTCACCTCGGCGACCTCGCCATCCGTGAGCTCGCGTCGCACCTTGGCGGGGACCCCCGCCACCAGTGAGTGCGGCGGGATGATCGTGCCCTCGAGAACCACGGCGCCCGCGGCCACGAGAGAACCGGCGCCGATCACCGCTCCGTTGAGCACGGTCGCACTCATGCCGATGAGGCAGTCGTCTTCGATCGTACAGCCGTGAAGTACGGCGGAATGCCCAACGCTGACGCGCTCACCGACGATGGTCGGCGTGCCGTAGTCGCAGTGCACCGCGACGTTATCCTGTAGATTGCTGCCCGCCCCGATCGAGATCGAGTCCGTGTCGGCGCGGAGCACGGCTCCGTAAAACACGCTCGAGTCGGCCGCGAGCGTTACCTGTCCGATAAGTGTCGCGTTCGGGGCAACCCAGGCGGAGGCGTCGATTGCAGGCGTGTGGCCGTCGAAGGGCAGGACGAGTGACATTCCTTCAGGCTATCGTGGCGCCGACCTGCCTTCCTGCTTGGTGTTTCCCTGACTAAGGTGGTGGAACAAGCGACCGTCGAAGCGTTCGGCAACGGGTTTTGTAATCGAGACCCCGCCGCGGATCCCGTGGCTCCGGCGCCACGTCCTGGCGCAAGAGGGCGGTTCGTTTCAACGTTAGGACACGGAGGACGATGAACGCGGTGCACGAGCGATGGGATA
>JAYTTG010000423.1:0-4244 GCA_043745175.1 Microbacteriaceae bacterium | reverse complement strand
CCCGACGACGACCACCGCGACGATGGCGACAATCGCGATTACCGCAATGCCGATCCCGCCCTGCAGAAAGATTCGGTTGCGGCGCTGGCGTTTCTTCTCAGCCTCGCGTTCGCTGCGGGCGGTCTCGCGAGCAGCCTCCCGACGATCCTTCTTGCCCGGGGCCGAATTCGTGTTGCCGGTGGGAACCATGTGCTTGTGACCAACATTCTGTGTATTAGGCAAGGGTATGAAAGGAAATTACAGAACAAAGCTACAAGTCGTCGATGTCACGGCTGTGCGTTGGCCGTATGAGCGACTACAGGTGATTGATCAGGTCGAGTCGCAATTGGGCGATGATCGCCACGATGACGTAGTTCAGCAGCGTGATCAGGGGTACATAAGAGTATGCCGCCGCTGCGATCCGGCGGATCGATGCCGGCACCGGAAGGCGCCCGGTTTTGAAGTTATAGAAGGTGACCAACCAGAAGCAGGGGATCACGACCGACCATGTCGCCATGCACCAGGGGCAGAGGGTGTGCAGCTCGAAGATGCTTGTGTAAATAAGCCAGACCACGAACGCGAGAGCGAGCGTCACTCCCACGTTGATCGCGATCCAGAACCACCGCGCGAACGAAACCCCGCTGATGATGAGCGTTGCGATCACGAAGAGGGCCATCCATCCGCCGACGCCGAGCAGTGGATTCGGAAAGCCGAAGAGCGAACCCTGCCACGACTTGAGATTTGTGCCGCACTGCACAAGAACGCTGATGTTGCAGGAGGGCGCGATGTTCGGGGTGGTGAAGGTGCCCACCTTGTCGACGGTGAGCCGGAACGCCGCAAAGAACCCGGCGACGGATGCCACCGCCAGGAATATCCCGAGCTCGAGCGGACGCCCGTCTCGACGAAGCCGGGGAACAGTGAGGGAAAAAACGACCGCCATAAGCACGAGTTGCGCCGCGAGCAGCCCGGTGAAGGCGAGGTACGCGGCCCAGACCTGGAAGACCAGACCAATCGCGAAGATCGTCGCCAGCGTGCGCCACCACGCCGGGGAGATGACAGCACCCGCGAGCTGGGCGATGCCGACCGTGAGAGCGATGACGAAGAGCGCCATCGAGAAGGCCGACGACGGATAGCCGAGCTCGATGTCGGCCCCGACGAGCTTCGGGATGCCGCTCGCCGACTCGATACCGGCGAAGGCGACTACCGTGCTCGCGAACGACACAACCACACCGAATGCGCCCACCACAGTGAGGGTGGGAATGCCACGCCGCTGAAGGAAAGTCGGTGGTGTCGTGGTCACCCTGAGGATTATTGCATGGGCCAAATGCCGCGTTACTGGCAAGGCATGCGATAATTTGATTTAGTCATGCGAGCCGCGCTCGATATGACGCCAAAGAATGCTTACCGGGCACTGTCTGACGAAACCTGCGGGTTACCGAATACAACACCGGGCCGCGCTGAATCGGCTTCGATCTGACAAAGATTGATCCCCATCGAGAGCGTGTCGGATAGCGAGTTCCGAACAGCACAACCAAGACAAGCGAACGAAACCAGAGCCGGCCCCAGCGTGTCACAGCGACCGGGGGCCCGGGGACGGTTTCGAAGCGAAGAATTAGCGGCACATCGACCGAGGCGAAAACCGCCGAAGTCGAAAACCGCGACGAGAGAGTACCCGACGGGTCGCGCGGCTTCCTGTTCCGGGCTAGGAGTGCACCAGCGATGGTGGAGAAAACTACACACAACAACGACGGATCGGCGAAGAACGAACCGAAGAAGCGCTCGCGTCTCTTCGGCTCGCGTCGGTCATCAAAGGGGACAGCGGCTCCGGAACCGGCAGTCCTCCCGCAGCCTGCTGCACCGGAACCGACAATGTCCGAGGCGCCGACCACGTCCGAAGCGAAAGGCGAGCAGCCGAAAGCCGAGCAGCCGAAGACGGATGCGGCGCCGGTCGTGACCGACGCGCCCGTGAAGCGCGCTCCTGGCCGCCGCGCCACTGCTGCCAAGCCAGAGGTCGCCAAGCTCGAGACCACGGCTCTCGAGAACACGCCCGAGGTCGAAGCGCCAGTGACCGCGCCGAAGAAGGCGCCCCTGGCGCGCCCGACCACTTCGCTACTGTTCCAGGCGCCGGATCTTCCCGTGCTTCCCCCGCGGTCGGGAGCGCGAGACGACGATTTCGACGACGAGCCCCGCGAGAGCCGCGCGCCGCGCAACTCCCGGAATACGCGCAACAGCGAGCGCACCGAAGACAGCGACCGCGACCGCCGGGATGACGACGGCGAGCAGACGACAGTCCGTCGCCGCTCGCGCCGACGTGCCGGTGACGAAGACCGCGACTCGGGCACCTCGAACACCGGCAACTCCAACCCGACCAATACGGTCGTCAAGGTGCGCACACCGCGCCCCGCGCCCGAGCTGAGCAATGAGCCGACGAAGGTGCGCGGCTCTACCCGTCTCGAGGCGAAGAAGCAGCGCCGCCGTGACGGTCGTGACGCGGGCCGCCGCCGCCCGGTGATCACCGAGGCCGAGTTTCTCGCTCGCCGCGAGAGCGTCGACCGCAAGATGGTCGTGCGCTCCAAATTCGACCGTATTCAGATCGGCGTGCTCGAGGACGGTGTGCTTGTAGAGCACTATGTCGCCAAAGCCGCGGATGCCAGCCTGATCGGCAATGTCTACCTTGGGCGCGTGCAGAATGTGCTGCCGAGCATGGAGGCGGCGTTCGTCGACATCGGACGGGGGCGCAACGCGGTGCTCTACTCGGGGGAAGTGGACTGGGAGGCCGCAGCGGAGAATTCCGCCGACGGTAAGAGCCAGGCCCGTCGTATCGAACTCGCTCTCAAGCCCGGTGACAAGGTGCTCGTGCAGGTAACGAAGGATCCGGTCGGCCATAAGGGTGCCCGTCTCACCAGCCAGGTCAGTCTCCCGGGACGCTACCTGGTCTACGTGCCCAACGGGTCGATGAACGGAATCAGCCGCAAGCTGCCCGACACCGAGCGCGCGCGTCTGAAGAAGATCCTCAAAGAGGTACTGCCCGAGAACGTCGGCGTGATTGTGCGCACAGCGGCCGAGGGCGCAACAGACGAACAGCTCACACTGGATGTCAATCGCCTCACCGCACAATGGGCCGCGATCAGCGCCACTCTCGAGAGTGTCCAGGCTCCTGCGCTGCTGCACAGTGAGCCCGATCTTCTGGTCAAGATCGTGCGAGACGTCTTCAATGAGGACTTCCACGAGCTCGTCATCGAGGGCGCGGATGCCGAATTGACGATCACGACCTACCTCTCGCAGGTGGCCCCCGATCTCGTCGATCGGCTGCAGACTTACGAGGGCACCGTCGACTCATTCGACGAATACCGCATCACCGAGCAGATCGAGAAGGCACTCGACCGCAAGGTCTGGTTGCCCTCGGGTGGGTCGCTGGTCATCGACCGCACCGAAGCGATGACGGTCGTCGACGTCAACACCGGCAAGTTTGTCGGCTCCGGGGGAAACCTCGAAGAGACCGTGACGAAGAACAACCTCGAGTCTGCAGAGGAGATCGTGCGCCAGTTGCGCCTGCGTGACATCGGGGGAATCATCGTGGTCGACTTCATCGACATGGTGCTCGAGTCGAACCGCGATCTCGTGCTTCGCCGCCTGGTGGAGTGCCTCAGCCGCGACCGCACCAAGCACCAGGTCGCCGAGGTCACTTCGCTCGGCCTCGTGCAGATGACTCGCAAGAAACTTGGCCTCGGCCTCATCGAGTCGTTCAGTGAACCCTGCGAATTCTGCGCCGGTCGCGGCATTATCATCCACCACGACCCGGTCACCCGACATCGCCAGTCGGCCCAGCCGGAGACCCCGCGTCGCGGCCGCGGCAAGGGCGGCAACGGCAACGGCAACGACTCTGGGCGCTCGAACGGCGCGGCGAACAACGGGTCGTCCGCTGGGCAAAAGCCCAATGGTGGAACCCACGCCATCACTGACGACGTCAAAAACGCACTCGCCCAGATCGCGGCGTCGACCATCGCGCACGCGCCGGTCGACGGGCGTCCCGTGACCGAAGCATCCTCCGCCCCGATCGGGCAGATCACCGAACCGGGGGTCGCAGTCGAGGCGCCGAAGGTCGAATCGGTGACGATCGCGGCAGTGGAAATCACCGAAGTGGAAATCACCGAAGTGGAAATCGCAGTGGAGGCCGCAGTCGAGGCCGCAGTGGAGATCCTCGATATCCCGGTGAAGAAAAACTCGCGGAGCCCGCGACGGATCTCCACCCACGACGCTGAGCA
>JAYTTG010000422.1:0-4246 GCA_043745175.1 Microbacteriaceae bacterium | reverse complement strand
CTCGACCACGCGATGTGGTTCCACCGCTTCGGCCGGGTGGACGAGTGGATGCTCTATGCGCAAGAGTCCCCGAACGCCACCGGCGGTCGTGGTCTCTCCCTTGGGCGCATCTTCAGCCGCGACGGCGCGCTACTCGCGAGCGTGGCCCAGGAGGGCATGGTCCGGCTGCCCCGACGGGACTAAGCCCCGGTTCCCCACTCCCCGGCTTCCTGTTCCCGTCGTGGCGGGGGATACGCCCCCTCGCGGAGGCGCAAACGCGACCCGGAGGGAGTTACAACTCCCTCCGGGAGGGTGTACTGCCACCGCGACATCCCTGAGCCAGCATCGAGAGTTCGCCCCGGGAACTCGTCAGTCCCCGGCGAGGATCTCGGTGCGCTCCGCGAGATAGGACTCGAGACTGGCGAGCCCCTGGTCTCCCTCGCCGGCAACCCAGCGCACCATCACGGTGCCATCCTGCAGCGACAACGGTCCGGTCTCGGCACGAAGGCTCACGGCATCAAGGGCAATCTCGATGACGTCGAAATTCACGGTGTCGCCGAGCGCAAAGCCGCCGCGCGTCGCGGCCACGCGTAGTCCCCGCCGGTGAAGCGCCTCAGAGTTCATGTACACGGTCTCGTATGTCAGCTCGATCGCCCGGGTGATTCCTCCGGTGGCGAAGAGCCGCCCGTCCCTGTCGAGAAGCAGCACCCCGAGGCGCCAGGCCCGGCCGAGGGCATCCATCACGGCCGGACGCGGGATGAGCCAGACGCGGCTGGCGGGACGCAGAGTCGCGATCGCCTCGTCCCCGATCCCCATCGCCTCCAGCCGCTCGATCGTGCGGGAGAGCATCGCACGGAGATCGGTGGTGATCGCATCCGGATCGGTCATGCTTCAGTATGCCTCGCTGACGCTGGGCCGATGGCGATCAGGGTGAGAGGCTCCGGGACTGCCGCGCCGTAATCCGTTCCTGTCCGCCGAGGAGCGCACATCGAGAGAACGGATGTCCGCGACCGCGAGACTCGTCGTGCCCGTGGGTTCTACGGTGCTGCCCGGCGACGCGATCCGGCTGGTAAAGTCCCTCGACCGGCGAAGGCATCCGAAAGCGGCCAGGCATCGAGCAATGCATCGGTGGCGTCCCGCCAGCAGGTAACAGTCAACGCCCTCTCGGTTTATTCCCAGCGGAATTGAACCGATTCGACACCGGGTTCGTATGTACAGGTGACAGGCTCTTTACGTCGCACGCCACCCATTTCCGGAGGAACAGCCAATGACTGCACCAACTTCTCTCACCCGCCGCGCGCTGCTCAACGCAGGCGGTGCCACCGTCGTCGGAGCGGGAGCTCTCGCGCTCGCCGCCTGCAGCTCACCGACGCCGAGCGGATCCGGCAGCGGATCCGGTACGGCAGCGACGCCCCCAAAGATCCCTGCGGGAACCGAGGTCGTGAAGGTCGCCGACATTCCGGTTGGCGGCACCAAGGCCGCGAAAATCGGGGAGGTCCCGGTATTGCTCTCCCAGCCGACCGCTGGCACTGTCATGTGCTTCAGCGCGGTCTGCACCCATCAGGGCTGCACCGTGGGGGCGGCGGCAAAAGACTTTGACTGCTCCTGCCACGGCTCGAAGTTCAACGCCGAAACCGGTGCAGTGCTCAACGGCCCAGCCGTGACGGGACTCACCGCTATCAAAGTGACTGTCTCGGGGGATGCGGTTGTGACTGCCTGATGGACTACGAGTTCAACGGGCTGCCGCTGCATGTGCTCCTCGTGCATTTCGTGGTCGTCGTCGTACCCGTTGCAGCGCTCTGTACGCTGCTAGCCGCGGCGTGGCCCGCTGCCCGACGCCGACTGGGGATCGTGTCTCCCATCATCGCTCTCGCCGCGCTGATCGCGGTGCCGATCACCACCCAGGCCGGGGAATGGCTGCAGGCCAGGGTCGGTCACACCGAGCTCGTCGCGGCCCACGCGGCACTCGGCACGACACTGCTGCCGTGGGCCATCGCAACCTTCCTCGTCGCCGCAATGCAGTGGTTCTGGTTTCGCTTCGTCAACGCTCCGGATGCTAGATTCGCCTCCCGTGTGCCGGGAACGACCGCGCGCCGCATCATCAGCATCGCACTCGCGGTGGTCGTAGTCATTCTCGCCGTCGGATCCGTCATCACGGTCGTACAGATCGGCGAATCGGGCGTGCGTGCGATCTGGACCGGGTCCTTCACCCCGAACGCGAAGTAGGTCAGAACCCGAAATAGGTCAGAACCCGAAATAGGTCTCAGCGCCGGGTAAAGACCAGCGGCTCTTCCACATACGGCTTCCACGCCGAACGCTCCCCCGCACTCAGTCGGCGTGGTTTCATCGTTTGCGAATCGCACAGCACGACACGTGTCGTGGCCCGGGCGAACAGCTCGCTCGGCTCGATGCCGATCGGAGAGCGGATCTCGTAACAGACGTCGATGTCTGCACCACCAAGACGTCCGATCCACACCTCGATGTCGAGCGGCGTGCGGCGATACTCGATCGTGGTGAGGTACTCGATCTCGGTGCGTGCGATGATGCTCAGCGTCGCCGAGCCCTGCCGAGCGTCCAGTACCGCACTTGGCGCGCTCAGCGAGCGTTCCGCCTCGTCGTCAGGCATCCACAGGGCTTGGATACGGGCCTCCTCGAGCAGCCGAAGAATCTCGACGTTATTCACATGCCCGTAGGCGTCGAGGTCACCCCAGCGCAGCACTGTCGGGACATGCAGCCGCGCCACGAGCGTCAGTCCCGGGTGAGTTTGCGGTACGCCGAGCGGTTCGGCTTCGCGGCATCCGGTCCGAGACGTTCGATCTTGTTCTCTTCGTAGGATTCGAAGTTGCCCTCGAACCAGTGCCAGTGGCCCGGGCTCGCGTCGGTACCCTCATAGGCCAGGATGTGCGTGGCGATGCGGTCGAGGAACCACCGATCGTGAGTGATCACTACCGCGCAGCCGGGAAACTCGAGCAGCGCGTTCTCGAGGCTGCCAAGCGTCTCGACGTCCAGGTCGTTGGTTGGTTCGTCGAGCAGCAGCAGGTTGCCACCCTGCTTGAGGGTAAGGGCCAGATTGAGGCGGTTTCGCTCCCCACCGGAGAGTATGCCCGCCTTCTTCTGCTGGTCGGGACCCTTGAAACCGAACTGTGAGACGTAGCCGCGGGAGGGGATCTCGGTCTTGCCCACCTGAATATAGTCCTGTCCGTCGGACACGACCTCCCACAGGGTCTTCGTCGGGTCGATCCCGCCACGATCCTGGTCGACGTAGGAGATGTCGACGGTCTCGCCGATTTTCAGGTCGCCGCCGTCGAGAGGCTCGAGCCCGGTGATCGTCTTAAACAAAGTGGTCTTGCCGACGCCATTTGGGCCGATGACGCCAACGATTCCGTTGCGCGGCAGCGTGAAGCTCAGGCCATCGATGAGCACGCGGCCGTCGAAGCCCTTCTCGAGCTTCTTGGCATCGATCACCTGGGCGCCGAGACGCGGGCCCACCGGGATCACGAGTTCTTCGAAGTCGAGCTTGCGCGTCTTTTCCGCTTCGTTCGCCATCTCCTCGTAGCGCGCAAGACGGGCCTTCGACTTGACCTGGCGGCCCTTGGCATTGCTCCGCACCCACTCCAGCTCGCTCGACAGGCGCTTCGCGAGCTTGGCGTCTTTCTTGCCCTGCACTTCGAGGCGGGCGCCCTTCTTCTCGAGGTAGGTGGAGTAGTTGCCCTCGTAGGGGTAAAGGTGGCCTCGGTCGACTTCGGCGATCCACTCGGCCACATGATCCAAGAAGTACCGATCGTGAGTCACGGCGAGAACGGCACCGTGATACTGGGCAAGATGCTGCTCGAGCCAGAGGACACTTTCGGCGTCGAGATGGTTGGTCGGCTCGTCGAGAAGCAGGAGATCCGGCTTCTGCAGCAGCAGCTTGGTGAGCGCCACACGGCGCTTCTCTCCGCCCGAGAGGTTCGAGACGCTGGCATCACCGGGTGGCGTGCGTAGAGCATCCATCGCCTGCTCGAGCTGGGAGTCGAGGTCCCAGGCGTCAGCGGCGTCGATGGCCTCCTGCAGCACGCCCATCTCGGCGAGCAGCGAATCGAAGTCGGCATCCGGGTCCGCCATCGCTGCAGAGACCTCGTTGAAACGGTCGACCTTCGCCTTGATCGGGCCCACGCCCTCCTGCACGTTCTCGAGCACGGTCTTGGTCTCGTCGAGCTCCGGCTCCTGCATCAGGATGCCGACGCTGTAGCCCGGGCTCAGGCGCGCTTCGCCATTGCTCGGAGTG
>JAYTTG010000421.1:0-16205 GCA_043745175.1 Microbacteriaceae bacterium | reverse complement strand
TTCGGCGGCTTCGCGGCGAAGGAACTCGCCGCCCGCATCGACGATGCCGCCCCGGTCGCGATTGTGACCGCCACCGGTGGCATCGAGCCGAACCGGGTGGTGGAGTACCTTCCCACCATCTCGGCCGCACTCGAACTCAGCAGGCACAGCGTCGACACCGTGATCGTGAAGAACCGGCCGGAGGTGCCGGGCCGGGCGAGCGACTATTCGACCGAGACGACCGCATGGTGGGATTGGGATGAGCATTCAAAGACCGCGACCCCGCGGGATCCGGTGCCGGTGGCCGCGACCGACCCGCTCTACATCCTTTACACCTCCGGCACGACAGGCGCCCCGAAGGGCGTCGTGCGAGACAACGGCGGCCATGCCGTGGCGATGGCCTGGTCGATGAGGAATATCTACGGCGTCGGGCAGGGTGACGTCATGTGGACGGCGAGCGACGTCGGTTGGGTCGTCGGCCACTCCTACATCGTCTACGGTCCCCTCATCGCTGGGGCTACGACGGTGCTGTATGAGGGCAAGCCGGTGGGCACTCCGGATGCCGGGGCATTCTGGCGCGTCGTCAGCGACTACCGGGTCAAGACTCTTTTCACCGCGCCAACGGCTCTCCGCGCCATTCGCAAGGCCGATCCGCACGCCGCCCTCTCCCACCAGTACGACCTCAGCTGCCTCGATGCGCTCTTCCTCGCCGGCGAGCGTCTCGACCCGGACACCTGGACCTGGGCCACCGCCCTGCTCGAGAAGCCCGTGATCGACCACTGGTGGCAGACCGAGACCGGTTGGGCGATCTGCGCCAGCCCGCGCGGGCTCGAAGAGCTGCCGTTGCGCGCCGGCTCCCCGTCGTTCCCTGTACCCGGCTACAACCTGAGCATCGTCGACGAGCATGGTCAGACGGTGCCACACCTCGACGAGGGAAACATCGTCATCTCGCTTCCGCTGCCGCCCGGCACGCTCGCGACACTCTGGAACGGCGACGACCGCTACATCCACCAGTACCTCTCGGTGTTCCCCGACCGATACCTGACCGGTGACTCCGGTTACTTCGACCGCGAGGGCTACCTCTATGTGATGGGGCGCACGGACGACATCATCAATGTGGCGGGTCATCGGCTCTCTACCGGGTCGATGGAGCAGGTTCTCCTGCAGCATCCGGCCGTCGCGGAGTGCGCGGTGATCGGCGTTCACGACGAGATCAAAGGCCAGAAGCCGATGGGCTACGTTGTGCTGAAAAGCGGCGCCGACATCTCGGATGAGACCCTCGCCGCGGAGCTGATCGCGATGGTGCGGGACCAGATCGGGGCCGTCGCCACGTTCCGTGACGTGGTGGTCGTGTCCGGCCTGCCGAAGACCCGGTCCGGCAAGATCCTGCGCAAGACCATGCGCCAGATCGTGAACGGCGAGGACTATGTGGTGCCTCCGACAATCGAAGACACGCAGTCGATCGCGGTGATCGTTGCGACGGTCGCCCGTTGACGCCGCACTCTCAGCCCTCGGTGAGACCCGCCCGCTCGCGCAGCAGCGGCGCGGTGCGGTACGGCACCATCTCGCGCATTGAGAGGGATACCTCGGTGCGCTCGATACCGGGAGAGGCAAGGATGACTCCGGCGATCCTGTAGAGATCGTCGGTGTTCTGCGCCACCACGCGGATCATGATGTCGGCGCCCCCGGCGATACCATGCACTTCCACCACTTCGGTGATACCGGTGAGGGCGGCCTCGATCTCCTGCAGCCGATGCTGGTTGACCCGGGCGGCCACGAACGCCGTGAGCGGGTAGCCGAGAGCACGGTGCTGCACCCGCCGATCCATGCTGCCGAGCAACTGGCCGGACTCGAGCCGGGCGAGCCGGGACTGCACGGTGTTGCGAGAGAGGCCGAGGCGCTGGGCGAGTTCGACACCCGACAGCCGGGCATCCTCGCTCAGTGCGAGCAGGATGCGGGCATCGGTGCCGTCGAGGTCTTGCATGTATCGCAGTCTGGCACGGTTAAGAACGTTCTAGGTATGCATTCTGCTCAACTCTGGCGAGATGGGTTGTGCAGACGTGCGAGAAGGCGCACGATTCAGGGACAAGTCGTCACAATTCACTCGCGCCATAATTCGCACGCCACACGTCATACACGTCAAAGAGGACGGTCGTCATGAGCATCGCATCGATCGAGATCACCGGGCACACCGAAGCGGTGGCGCTCTTGCCCGCCACGGGTGGCGGCCTGCTCTCTCACCCCGTCTTCTCCTCCTACGTGAGCGATATCGACGACGCCGAACTGGTGCAGATGTACACCGACCTGGTGGTCGTGCGTCGAATCGATGCCGAGGCGACTGCGCTGCAACGCCAGGGTGAGCTCGGACTCTGGGCACCGATGCTCGGCCAGGAGGCTGCGCAGGTCGGATCTGCCCGCGCCCTGCGGAAGAAAGATTTTGTCTTTGCAAGCTATCGCGAGCACGCCGTGGCCTACCTGCGCGGAGTGGACCCGACGATGATCCTGCGTTTCTGGCGAGGGTCCACCCACTCCGGCTGGAACCCCTATGAGGTCAACATGACCACGCCCGCGATCGTGGTCGGCTCGCAGATGCTGCAGGCGGTCGGGTACGGGATGGGAATCCGCCGCGACCGTTCCGACGACATCGCGATCACCTACTTCGGCGATGGGGCCACCAGCCAGGGTGATTTCTCCGAAGCGCTTGGGTTCGCCGCGAGCTTCAACGCTCCCGTCGTCTTCTTCTGCCAGAACAACCAGTTCGCGATCTCCGCTCCCGTCGGCGTGCAGGCCACCGTGCCGATCGTGCAGCGCGCCGCAGGCTTCGGAATCGAAGGCGTGCAGGTGGACGGCAACGATGTGCTCGCCGTGCTCGCCGTCACCCGGTACGCGGCCGAACGCGCGCGCAACGGCGACGGACCCACCTTCATCGAAGCGGTGACCTATCGCATGGGTCCGCACACGACATCCGATGACCCGACTCGTTACCGCGACGCCGACGAGCTCGCCCGGTGGAAGGAGCGCGACCCGATTGACCGGCTGCTTCGCACCCTGGAGCATCGTGGGCTCGCCACACCGGAGATGATCGCCGCCGCAGAAGTGAAGGCCAGCGAGTTCGCCGCCTCGGTGCGCATCGGATGCCTGGGCACGGTCGAGCCAGCACCGGAGTCGATCTTTGAGAACGTCTACGCCGAGCCGCACTCGCTGCTCGAGGAGGAGCGGGCCGAGTTTCTGGCCTATCACGGCATCCCCGAGACGAAAGCGGCCGACCGATGACTACGCTCTCCCTTGCCAAGGCCATTAACGCGGGGCTCCGGCGATCCCTCGACTCTGACGACCGGGTCATGCTGATGGGGGAAGACGTGGGGGCCCTCGGCGGGGTCTTTCGCGTGACCGACAAGCTGCAGGCCGAATTCGGTCGGGAGCGGGTCTTCGACACTCCGCTCGCGGAGTCGGGAATCATCGGCACCGCTATCGGTCTCGCCATGCGCGGCTATCGGCCCGTCTGCGAGATCCAGTTCGACGGCTTCATCTATCCGGCATTCGACCAGATCGTCTCCCAGCTCGCGAAGATCCACAATCGCACGGATGGCGCCGTCACCGTGCCCCTGACCATCCGGGTGCCGTATGGGGGGGGAATTGGTGCGGTCGAGCACCATTCCGAGTCTCCAGAGGCGTACTTTGCGCACACCGCGGGCCTCCGCGTCGTCTCCTGCTCCTCGGCGGATGACGCCTACGGCATGATCCAGCAGGCGATCGCTTCCGACGACCCTGTGCTGTTCTTCGAGCCGAAGCGCCGCTATTGGGATAGGCAGGATGTCGACCTCGAAGGCACCCCGACGCTCGGACTCTACGACGCCCGAGTGGTGATCGAGGGCACAGACCTCACCGTCGTCGCCTACGGTCCGATGGTGGCCACCGCCGTCGCGGCGGCACGCGAAGCGGCCACGGAGGGCACCTCGGTGGAGGTTATCGACCTGCGGTCCCTCTCCCCGATCGACTTCGGCACCATCGAGCGCTCGGTTGCGAAGACCGGTCGGCTCGTTGTGGTGCACGAGGCCCCGGTGTTCCTCGGACTCGGCGCGGAGATCGCCGCGCGCATCTCGGAGCGCTGCTTCTGGATGCTCGAATCGCCGGTGATCCGGGTTGGTGGATACTCCACCCCCTACCCGCCGTCCAAAGTCGAGCAGTATTACCTGCCCGACATCGACCGGGTGCTCGACGCGGTCGATCGAAGCCTGGCGGTGCAGTGATGGCCACCGATTTCCTCCTCCCCGACCTCGGCGAGGGACTCGCCGACGCCGAGATAGTGCGCTGGCTCGTGAAGGCCGGCGACGAGGTCGTACTCAACCAGGTGATCTGCGAGGTGGAGACGGCCAAGGCCCTGGTGGAACTTCCGTCACCGATCATCGGGATCGTGTCCGCACTTCACGTTGCCGAGGGCGAGACTGTGTTGGTCGGCGCCCCGATCATCAGCTTCGGTGGGGGTGGAGCGACTGTCCAGGATTCTTCCGCGACGGAGCCCGATGCTGAGGAGGACGGCCGATCGAACATGCTCGTCGGCTACGGGCCCGGCACGAGCGATCACCGCTCCGGCCACCGCCGTCGGCGTGCCTCTGCCGCAGAGCTGACGACGGAGCCCTCGCCTTCGTTTTCACCTTCGCGCGTGCTCGCCAAACCCCCGGTGCGAGACCTCGCGCGGCGCCTCGGACTCGACCTCGCAACCGTCACCGGTACCGGATCGAATGGCGCGGTCATCCGCTCTGATGTCGAGGCGGCCAGCGGTTCTCCGGCGGCGCCTCCCGCCGTTACCGCCAAGATCGCTGTGGCCGACGAGACCCGGGTGCCGATCAGTGGGGTGCGCAAGCGCACGGCAGCCGCGATGGTGTCGAGCGCCTTTACCGCGCCCCATGTCACCGAATTTGTGACCGTGGATGTCACCCCAACCGTCGAGCTGGTGGAGCGCCTGCGCGCGCATCCGGTATTCGAGGGTGCGAAAGTCACGCCACTGTTGCTGATTGCGAAGGCGCTGGCGATCGCAACGGTGCGGCATCCCGCGCTCAACTCCCGCTGGGACGAGTCCGCCCAGGAGATCGTGACGAACCGCGTGGTGAATCTCGGCATCGCCGTCGCGACCCCGCGAGGCCTCATGGTGCCGAACATCCACGATGTCAGTTCACTGACACTTCGCGAGTTCGCCGACGCGCTCTCGGCACTTGCCTCCCGGGCACGCGACGGCAAGACAGCGGTTGCCGAGCTCTCCGGTGGCACGATCAGCATCACCAACATCGGCAGCTTCGGTATCGACAGCGGCACTCCGATCATCAATCCCGGTGAGGCTGCGATTCTCTGCTCAGGGGCGATCCGTCGACAGCCGTGGGAGTTCCAGGGCGAAATCGCCCTGCGCTCGGTGATGACGCTGAGCGTCTCATTCGATCATCGCCTCGTCGACGGAGCAGAGGGGTCCGCATTTCTGGCCGAGATCGGTCGCATCCTCGCCGATCCCCTCGAACTCATCGCCCTCGGTTAGGAGCAGCATGGACATCACCGACACCGTCGCCATCGTCACGGGCGGAGCCTCCGGGCTCGGTCTCGCCACTTCGCGGACCCTCACCGCGGCGGGGGCACAGGTGGTGATCCTCGACCTCACCGCGCCGGCCGAGCCGGTGGCGGGCGCGACATTCGTTACCGCTGACGTCACCAGCGAAGCGGATGTCGCCGCAGCGGTCGCCGTCGCCACAGGCCTCGGTACCCTGCGCATCCTGGTCAACTGCGCTGGCATCGCGCCGGCGAATCGTGTTGTCGGGCGAGATGGCCCCATCGCCCTCGAGCTGTTCGAGCGTGCGATCCGCATCAATCTCATCGGCACTTTCAATGTGCTTCGACTGGCAGCCGCAGCAATGCAGCAGAACGAGCCGACCGACGGCGAGCGCGGGGTGATCGTGAATACCGCCTCGGTCGCAGCGTTCGACGGGCAGATCGGACAGGCGGCCTACGCTGCATCGAAGGGCGCCATTGCGGCGATGACGCTGCCGATCGCGCGGGAATTCGCTTCCAGCCTCATCCGGGTCATGACGATCGCTCCTGGCGTGTTCGAGACTCCGATGATGGCGGCGATGAGCGAGGTGACGAAGCTCTCGCTCGGTAGCCAGGTGCCACATCCGGCACGTCTCGGCCAGCCGGCCGAATACGCCGCGCTCGTGAAGCACATCGTGGAGAACCCCTACCTCAACGGCGAGACGATCCGACTCGACGGTGCCATCAGGATGACACCCCGATGAGCCTCAATTCGCTGACCTCCGACACTGCCGCGGCGCAGGCACGTCGTCCGCGCCCCTCCGATGACTTCCTCGACTACCGCGACCTGCTCACGCCCGTTGAGCAGCAGCGGCTGCACGATGCCACCGCGATCTTCGACCGTGAAGTGCGACCCGTCATCGGCGCGCACTGGGATGCCGCGACCTTCCCCTTCGAGCTGCTCCCGGCGCTCGCCGGACTCGAACTCATCGGAATCCCGGCGTCGGGAGGCAGTCATTTGCTGCGGGGCTTCCTGCATCTCGAGCTGTCGCGGGTCGACATGTCCGTATCCACATTCCTGGGAGTGCACTCCGAGCTGGTCACCGCCGCGATTGCCCGACTCGGGTCAGACGAGCAGCGCGAACGGCTGCTTCCCGGCCTGCGCGATCTGACCCGCATCGGGGCATTCGCCCTCACCGAGCCGGATCACGGATCGGACATCTCCCGCTCGATGGCGACCACCGCCACCCGGCACGGAGACACTTGGAGCATTTCCGGAGCAAAACGCTGGATCGGCAACGGCACCATCGCCGACCACATCATTCTCTGGGCGCGGGACACCGCAGACGGCGAGATCAAGGCCTTCATCGTGGACCGGGGCACCCCTGGGTTGCGCACCGAGAAAATCGAGAACAAGATCTCGCTTCGAATCGTACAGAACGCGGACATCCTTCTCGATGACGTGCGGGTTGACGAGTCGGCTCGACTGCCCGGTGCGACCTCGTTCCGCGACGCGGGTGCCCTTCTCACCGACTCCCGGGTGTGGGTGGCCTGGCAGACGGTTGGACTGCAGCTCGCCGCCTACGATCATGCGCTCGCCTATGCGCTGGAACGACGCCAGTTCGGCAAGCGGATCGCGTCATTCCAGCTGGTTCAGGAGAAGCTCGTACGCATCCTCGAGAACGCGACGGCCTCCCTCGGCACGATGGTGCGAATCGCCCAGCTGCAGCAGAAGGGCACACTGCGCTCCGAACACGCAGCGATGGCCAAAGCCTCCGGGAGCGCACGGATGCGCGAGTCGGTGGCGATGGCCCGCGGCATCCTCGGCGGTAACGGCATCTCGACCGACTTCGGGATGGCCCGGATCTTCGCTGATGCGGAAGCGGTCTACAGCTACGAGGGGAGCTACGAGATCAACACCCTGCTGGTCGGTCGGGCGATCACGGGGATCTCCGCTTTCGAGTAGGGCGAGCTTTCGAAAAGCGCGCGGCCCCTCGCCCACTCTGCCCGACGGGGAAGCAGTGCGGGTGCGGTCGGTAGAATTAGACACCCATGACCGACGCGACCACCGACTACCGGATCTCCTATCCGGAGGACCTTCCGGTCAGCCAGCGCCGCAAGGACATTGCCGCGGCCATCCGCGATCACCAGGTCGTGATTGTCGCCGGCGAGACCGGGTCGGGCAAGACAACGCAGCTTCCGAAGATTTTGCTCGAGCTCGGCAAGATGAGCATCGGCCACACGCAGCCGAGGCGTATCGCCGCGCGCACCATCGCCGAACGCATCTCCGAGGAACTCGGAACGCCGCTCGGCGGCCTGGTCGGATACCAGGTGCGTTTTACCGACACCGTGGGCGCCGACACTCGCATCAAGCTGATGACCGACGGCATCCTGCTCAATGAAATCCACCGGGATCGCCTGCTACGCAAGTACGACGCAATCATCATCGACGAGGCCCACGAACGCAGCCTCACCATCGACTTCCTGCTCGGCTACCTCAAGCAGCTGATGCCGCAGCGCCCCGATCTCAGCATCATCGTCACGTCCGCGACCATCGATCCCGAGAGCTTCTCCCGACACTTCGCGGATGTCACGGGCGTCGGCGCTCCCATCGTCGAGGTGAGCGGGCGCACCTTCCCCGTGGAAGTTCGGTATCGCCCGCTCGTGGCCGAGGCGCCGATCGAGGACGAAGAGGAAGACGCCGAGGCCGAGGCCGACCTCGATCCAATGGACGGCATCAACGCCGCCCTCGACGAACTCGCGCGCGAGTCAAACGGCGACGTACTGGTCTTCCTCAGCGGAGAGAACGAGATTCGGGACGCCGAGGAGGCGATCGGCGGTCGCTCTCTGCCGTTCACCGAGGTGCTCCCGCTCTACGGCCGACTGAGCTCGGCAGAGCAACACCGGGTCTTTGAAACCGGGAGAGCCCCCGGCATCCGCCGTCGTATCGTGCTCGCCACCAACGTGGCCGAGACAAGCCTCACCGTGCCGGGGATCAGGTACGTGATCGACGCGGGCACAGCGCGCATCTCGCGCTACAGCGTGCGCTCGAAAGTACAGCGGCTGCCGATCGAAGCGATCAGCCAGGCCAGTGCCAACCAGCGGTCCGGTCGGAGCGGCCGCACCAGCGACGGCATCGCCATCCGGTTGTATTCCGAACAGGACTTCATGCGCCGGCCGGAATATACCGAGCCGGAAATCCTCCGCACCAACCTAGCGGCGGTGATCCTGCAGATGATCTCCCTCGGGCTCGGCGACATCGGGAATTTCCCCTTCCTGCAATCGCCCGACTCGCGCGGCATCAAGGACGGGATCGACCTGCTGCGAGAGCTTGGGGCGGTTTCGGGCTCCGGAACAATCGATCCGGCCATCACGCGTATCGGTAAACAGCTCGCCCAATTGCCGATCGACCCACGGCTCGCGCGCATGGTAGTGGAGTCGAAGCAGCACGGAGTCACCCGCGAGGTGATGGCGATCGTCGCTGGGCTCAGCATCCAGGATCCCCGTGAGCGACCGCTCGACAAGCGCCCACAGGCCGACCAATCACACGCCCGCTTCGTCGATCCAACCAGCGACTTCCTCACCCTCCTCAATCTCTGGAACTATCTGCGTGAGAAAGAGAAAGAACTCAGCGGCAACCAGTTCCGACGCCTCTGCCGCAGCGAGTACCTCAATTACCTCCGGGTGCGAGAGTGGAAAGATGTCTTCCGCCAGCTCGAGCGAATGGCGAAGCCCCTCGGACTCGTGGTCGGCGGCCCGTCGACCAACCCGAACGGCATCCATCGCTCCCTTCTTGCCGGCCTGCTGAGTCAGCTGGGCATCCGGGATGCCGCGAAGAAGGAATACATCGGCGCCCGGCAGGTGCGCTTCAGCGTCTTTCCCGGCTCCGCGCTGGCGAAAAAGCAGCCAGCCGAATTGATGAGCGCCGAGCTCGTGGAGACGAGTCGGCTTTTCGCCCGCACCAACGCGGCAATCGACCTCTCCTGGGCCGAGCCCATCGCCGGCGATCTCGTGAAGAGAAGCTACAGCGAGCCGCACTGGGAGAAGAAACAGGGCTCCGCGGTCGCCTGGGAACGAGTGACTCTCTACGGTGTGCCGATCGTCGCGCGTCGTCGGGCGCAGTTTGCACAGGTCGACCCGGCCTACGCGCGCGAGCTGTTCATCCGTCATGCACTGGTCGACGGGGATTGGGATCTCGACCGCATCGACACGCGAGTGAGCGCCTTCGACCGCGCGAACCGTGCGCTGCGCAACGAACTCGCCGAGCTCGAGGAACGCACGCGTCGACGTGATCTGCTCTACGACGACGAAGCCGTTTTCGACTTCTACCAGCGACGCATCCCGGCCGAGATCACCAGCCAGCGCCTCTTCGAGACCTGGTGGCGCACAGCCCGGTCCAAGACTCCAGACCTGCTCACGATGACCGCGGAGAACCTCATCGACGAAGATGAGGCGGCCCCGGTGGCCGAACTCGTGGAGGCCTCCTATCCGAAGACCTGGAGCCAGGGCGACCAGCGGCTCGCGTTGAGCTATCGGTTCGAGCCGGGGGCCGCCGACGACGGGGTCACCGTGCAGGTGCCGATCGCCTTACTCGCCCGCCTCCAACCCGAGGGCTTCGACTGGCAGGTGCCCGGATTCCGCGAGGAACTGGTCACGGCGCTGCTCAAGTCGCTGCCGAAGGCGATCCGTCGCAACGTCGTGCCGGCGAACGACTGGGCGCGCCGTCTGCTCGCCGATTTGCCCGAGGCCAGTGACGGGCGCTCCCTGCGTGCCGCCATCGCCGCTTCGGTCACTCGCCTCACCTACGTGCCGGTGGCGGTGACCGACTTCGACGAGTCGCGCATCCCCTCTCACCTGCGTATGACCTTCGCGGTCATCGACGAGCGCTCTCGCGCGATCGCCAGCGGAATGGACCTGGGTGCACTACAGCAGCAGCTCGCCTCGACGGTTCGCGACAGCGTGGCCAGGGCATCCGTCACCCCCCGCAGCAACCTCGAGCGGGCGGGGCTCACGACCTGGGACTTCGACGAGTTGCCCCGCACTCTCGACACGAAGCAGGGTGGCAATACCATCCGGGCCTACCCCGCCCTCGTTGACGAGGGCACGAGCGTATCCATCCGGCTCATGAGCACGCCCGGCGACCAGGCGCGGGAGCAACGACGCGGACTGCGGCGGATGCTTCTGCTCGCGATTCCCTCGCCGGTGTCCTACGTGCAGGAGCATCTCACCCACACCGAGAAGCTCACTCTCGCGCAGAGTCCCTACCGCACAACCACTGAGCTATTCGCGGACTGTATGGCGGTGTGCATCGACGCCGTCGTTGACGGTCGCGAGGTCTGGACGCGCGCCCGGTTCGAAGCGGTTCGCGACGAAATATCGGCCACGATCATGGACGCCATGTTCCAGACGGTCTCACTGCTCACGAGAGTGATTGCCGGCTCGCGAGCCGCCGAAAAAGCTATTAGGGCGGCCTCCAACATCGCCATGCTCAGCCCGCTCGCCGATGCTCGCGAGCAGCTTTCGGCTCTCATCTTTCCCGGCTTCGCCGCCGCGACCGGGCTGGCACAGTTACGCCGATTGCCGGTCTACCTCGCCGGCATCGTGCACCGTATCGGCAAGCTCGGGGAGAATCTCGGCCGAGACCGGGTCTGGATGGCCGAAGTGCAGACCGCCACCGCTCGTTTCGAGCTGGCCGGTGGCAGCCTCCCACTCGCACCGAATTCGAACGCATCGCTCGAGCGGGCGCGTTGGCTGCTCGAGGAACTGCGGCTCAGCCTGTTTGCCCAGCACCTGGGTACGGCCGAGCCCGTATCGCTGCAGCGGATCGTTCGGGTGCTTGCTGAATAGCTGTCAGCTCAGCAGTCGCACCACAGCCGGGGCGATGGTCTCGTCGTTCAGCACGAGTTGCCCATCGAGGACACGCTCGACATTCAGCTTCTCCTCCAGGTTCGCGGTGATGATCGGCAGCGACCGCTCGATGACCTTGCGGATGCGATCGTGGAGGAAGGTGCTCGACACCCGATAGTCGGTGAAGTCCGAATCGTGTGCGTAAATACCCAGCGGCAGGGTGAGCGCCTGGAAGAACGAGAACAGAGGGCGGAACTGGTGCTCGATGATGAGCGCGTGGCGCTCCGACCCGCCGGTGGCAGCCAGCAGGATCGGGGTGTCGACCAGCGCGTACTGGTCAACGAAGTCGAAAAGGTGCTTGAAGAGCCCGGTAAACGACGCGCGGTAGACCGGGGAGGCGACGACGAGCAGGTCGGCGGTCTCGATGCGCTGCAGTTCCCGCTCGACGTTCAGCGGCAGGCCCGCGCGACTGAGCGAACCCGCGAACGACGGACCGAGTTCGTTGAGTTTGATGAAGTGTGCGTCGATGGGCAGGCGTGTTTCCAACTCCGCAACGATCTCCTCGACTAGTGCGATAGTTTTCGACGGCGCCTGAAGGCTTCCGGAGATCGCGACGACATTCAGTGAGCGGCTCATGTCTCCGACCGTAATACAGTGGCGCTCCCGGCGCGCGAGTGTTGCTCTCCGTGACGGGGAAGCGACGGAATGCCCCTAGCTCGCAGGAAACACGACAGCGTCTCCGATGGTGTGGATCGTCACCTGATCCCCCACGCGATAGTGGATTCCGCTGGCGACAGGCAGTTCGAGCTCAGGACTCCCCGCGATCTCGAGCGTGAGTAGCTGGGATGAGCCCTGAAACTCGGCGGCGGCAATGCGAGCGACGATGCCACCGGCATCCGCTCCCGGTGCGAGAAGATCAATGACCAGCTGCTCAGGCCTAAACAGCGCCGTGCAGCCTCCGTTGAGGGAGGTGCAGCGCGCAACGACACCAAGCGGGCAGCGAACCTGACCGTCAGACGCGTTCGCCTCGAAGATCACGACATCGCCGAGGAACCGGGCGGTTGCGAGGTCGGTCGGCGAAGAATACAGTGCCGTCGGGGTCCCCACCTGCGCAAGTCGCCCGTCGCGCAGGACAGCGACCTGATCGCCGAAGGTGAGGGCTTCGGCGCGGTCGTGGGTCACGAGGACCGTCGTGATGCCCGCAGCGGTGAGCGCGGCGGAAACGAGTTCGCGAGTGGAGGCCCGCAGTCCTGTATCGAGGGAGGAGAACGGCTCGTCGAGCAGCATCACACCGGGTCTGCGCGCCATAGCCCTGGCGAGTGCGACACGCTGTTGTTGCCCGCCGGAGAGCTCGTCTGGTCTGCGCGACGCCAATACCGGGTCGAGGGAGACGAGATCGAGGAGCTCGGCCACGATCGCTGAACGGTCGCCGCGCTCATGCCGATCAAGCCCAAAGCCCACATTCTGCCCAACAGTCAGATGGGGGAACAGGGCGCCGTCCTGCGCGACATGACCGACGCCGCGGCGATGGGCCGGGATGGCAACCCCGGGGCCTGCAACAGTATCCGGCCCGATGCGGATGGTACCGGCATCCGGAAAATCAAAGCCGCTGAGGAGCCTGAGGAGCGTGGTCTTGCCCGACCCGGAGGATCCCACGATCACCGTCTTTGACCCGGCGGGCACCGAGAGGTCGATCGATTCGAGCACGGGGGTCGTGCCATAGCGCTTGCCGATGCCACGCATGTCGATCGCACTGTGTTCGATGGCACTGTGTTCGATGGCACTGGGGTCGATGGCACGGGGTTCGATCTCGCTCATAGGCTGTTCACCGCCGTCCTCTCGGAACGTGATCTCGCGAAGAGCAGGTAGGTAACTGGCAACGAGAGCAGGATCATGAGGCTGGCGTAAGGTGCCGCCCCGACATAGTCGATGTCGTTCACCCGCGACCAGAACTGGATGGCGAGCGTGCGCGTGCCGTTTGGTGCGAGCAACAGGGTAGATGTCAGCTCTGTGACAATTCCAAGGAATACCAGCGACGACCCCGCGAGCGCCGATGGCATGACGAACCTGAGGGTAACCGTCGAGAACGCGACCAGCGGATGCCGACCGAGTGAGCGAGCCGCTTCCTCGAGTCCGGGCGGCACCTGGGCGAGTCCGGAGCGCAGGTTCACGATCGCGCGCGGCAGGAACATCAGGAGGTAGACCACGATCACCAGGGCGGAGGTCTGATACAGCGTCGGCATCAATCGGATGGCCACGGTCACAAACGCGAGAGCCGTCACGAGCCCGGGGAGCGAACTCGTCACATAGTTGATCGACTCGAGGACGCGGGCGACCCGACCGGGAAACCGCACCGCGAGGAAGGCAATCGGAAAGGCCAGAAGGCACGTGATCAGCGCACCAACCAGCCCGTAGCCGATGGTCTGCCCCAGGGCTGTGAGGAGATAGCGATCAGACCAGATGGCGAGACCACCCGAGACGAGCCACCGCGCGACGCTCGCGAACGGCACGATTACCGACAGCCCTACCAGAACGCCGAGAAAGAGATAGGCGACCGGGGCCGACGAGCCGAGGTGGGTGCGACCTGCGGGCCGAGCCGACCCCGTGCCGATACGCGCATACCGTGCTCCCCCGCGGGCGCCGGACTCGCCCACCAGGAGGAACAGGCAGCACAGCACCAGGACGCCGGCCAGGGCGTTGGCGGCGGGGCCGTTGAAAGTGGAACGAAACTGGTCGACGATCGCGGTGGTGAAGGTGTCGAACCGGATCATGGCGAAGGCGCCATATTCCGAGAGCAGGTGCAGGCCGATAATCAGCGACCCGCCGAGGATGGGAAGGCGCAGCTGCGGCAGCACCACTCGCAGAAACACCCCGAGTGGCGCGACACCGAGTGACCGAGCGGACTCCTCAACCGCAGGGTCGAGTCGACGCAACGCCGCAACGGTCGGGAGGTAGACGAGCGGAAAGTAAGAGAGTCCCGCCACCAGCACGCCCGACCACAGCCCATTGAGCGAGGGTACCGCGCTCACCCAGCCATAGCTGTTGACGAAAGCCGGAATGGCCAGGGGCACGACGAGAAGAATCCCGAACGCGCGCGAGCCAGCGAGCCTCGTGCGCTCGATCAGCCAGGCGGCTGCAATACCGACGAGGGCGCAGAGCGGCACCGTGATGAGCACCAGCCCTGCGGTGTTCGCGAGCAGTTCGCCGACCCTTGGGCGGAAAACGAGAGCGGAGAGCGTCGGTACGCCGGTTGCGATCGCGGTGACAAGTACATATCCGAGCGGCACCAGACCCAACAGCGATACCGCGGCGGCCATCGCGATGATGGCCGCCGGGGTGCGATGTCGGAGTCGAGTCACCGGTGGAGTCTTTCCCTGTAGGCCTAAAGAATTCCGGCAGCGGTCATAAGGTCGGTGACCTTCCGGCTGTCGAGCTTCGACGGATCGAGCACGGGGGCGTTCAGGTCGATGAGGGGAACCAGTGCCTTGTTCGCGGCGACCTCGCTGGCAACGGGGTATTCGAACGAGCTGCCCGACTGGAGGATGGCCTGTCCGGCTTTCCCTGTGATGAATTTCAGGAACGCCTGGGCCGCCACAGCATTCTTCGCCGTCTTCAGCACTCCGCCACCCGAGGTGCTCACAAAAGCGCCGGGATCCTTGTTTTTAAAGTAGTAGAGCTTCGTGTTCACGCTGTTCTCACCCGTGCCGGCCTGGTCTCCGAACCAGTAGTAGTGGTAGATCACGCCCGCGGGGATCTCGCCCGCATTGACCGCCTTCATAACGGTACTGTTTCCCTTGTAGGTCGTGGTGTTTTGTTTCATACTCGTCAGCCATGCCGTGGTCGCCTTCTCGCCCTTCAGGGCGAGGAGGGCACTCACGATGGCCTGGAAATCGGCGCCGGACGGTGAGGCCGCCCACCGACCCTTCCACTTCGCATCCGCCAGATCCAACAGGGATGCCGGCAGCTGACTCTCCGAGAGCAGGGACGGGTTGTAGACGAAAACCGTACTGCGAGCGGCAATGCCGGTCCAGTGGCCTGTCGACGGCCGATAGGCAGTGGGCACCTGGGCGAGAGTAGCCGCATCTACCGGGGCGAAGAGCTTGGCATTGTCGACGAGGCTCATTGCTGGAGAGTTCTCGGTGAGGAACACATCAGCGGGCGAGGCGCTACCCTCCTGCACGAGCTGATTGCCCAGCTCGGAGTCGTCGCCATTGCGGAGCGTGACGGTGACGCCGGTCTCCTTTGTGAACTCATCGGCCCAAGCTTGAGTGAGTTCTTCGTGCTGCGCGTTGTAGACCGTGATGGCTCCGCTGGGCTTGGTGCCGGGCGTAGAGCTGGTTGCCGGTACCGGTGCCGAACATCCGGCGAGCACGATGACTGTCGCGAGTGAGAGCGCCGCGGCGCCGACCCATTTCGGGGTGGTGGTCATGGGGATTTCCTCTAGTCACGGGCAGGCTTTTGTCCGGCAGCGATATTGCCGGATGATTTTAGGTAAGCCTACCCTAACCGATTATGAGAAAGGACCGGCCACGACTTCCGGCTCGGTCTCGTAGATCGCCACGAGTTCGCGCTTGAGCACTTTTCCGCTCGGCCCGAGGGGGAGCACCTCCACGATCTCGACCCTGCGGGGGTATTTATAGGCTGCCAGTTTTTCCTTCGCGAACTCTGCGAGCGTGGCGGTGTCGATGTCCGCTCCGGGGCTCAGCACGACGACAGCCATGATCTCCTGGCCATGCACCTCATGCGCCACGCCGAAGACCGCGACGCTTGAGACCGCCGGATGCGCCACCAGAACCTCCTCGACCTCACGCGGATATACGTTGTAGCCGTTGCGCAAGATCATGTCTTTCTTACGGTCCACGATC